>DASTSJ010000249.1:0-3404 GCA_035760765.1 Edaphobacter sp.
CGCGTGGCCGTTGGAGGTTTAATGTTTGATTGTATGGGAGGAGCCGAGGATACAGCAAACGGCCGCTGATGCCGGTCCTCTCTGCGATGGGAGCGCTTCTGCGATACGACCGCGGCGCAGACCGGAGTCTAACCTTCAGGATAGCCAGCAGTTTGAATTGCCAGCGGGCTGGATGTATCATGTGGTTTGCAGCGTTTTTTCCGTTGTCCGAAGAAGGCCGTAGCCCGGTGTAAGGACGGAAGAGATGAGTGGGCCACCGCCCACTTTTTATTTGCTCTGAAATATGTCTCCTTCTGACTGAACAAGGGGATGCGGGACAGGCAACAAGAAGGACAGTTATGGCGCTGAATCTGGAGACAATTCGGGCAACAGCGGAGCGCATCGCCGCCTCTCACCACCTGGATCTGGTGGATCTGGAGATTCAGGGCGGCGGCAAGTTCCGCACGCTTCGGATCTTCATTGAGAAGGACGCGGAGGAGCGTGCCAAGCTGGCGGCCAAGGCAGCCGACGAAGGTGCCGAGGCCGACCCTACCCTGCCGAAGGGAGTTCCGGTAGAGATGCTCTCCGGGGTAACCCACGAGGATTGTGCGGCGTTCGCGCAGGACTTCGGGACCGTGCTGGACGTAGAAGACCTGATGCCAGGTGCAGAGTACACACTCGAGGTCTCGAGTCCGGGACTGGAGCGGAAGCTGCGTGGGCCGGACGACTACACGAGGTTTATGGGAAACCTTGTGAAGGTACAGACATTTACGCCGGTCAACCAGAACCGGCACTGGCAGGGCAGGTTGACGGGATTTGCGCGAGATGTACTGACGCTGGACCTGTCTGCGGTAAAGCAGAAGGGCAAGGCAAAGAAGGCGGCAACAGAGACATCGATCGAGATTCCGCTGGCAAACGTGGAGAAGGCGCATCTGGTGGCTGAGTTTTAGCCCGGCTGCTGCATCAGAAGAAAACAGGCAGGATGAACGGCCCGGCCGGGGAAGACTTCCACCGGAGCATTGAAGGACAGATAACGATGGCAAGTGCTTTGTATCAATCGATTGAGATGTTGAGCCGCGATAAGGGCATTGACCCGGGCGTCGTCATTGGCGCGGTCGAGGACGCGATTGCCCTGGCAACGCGCAAGTACTACAAGACGCAGGAGAATATGCGCGCCGAGATGGACCGCGAGAGCGGCGAGATTCGCGCCTATGTTTACAAGACGGTCGTGGAGGGTCCGGAGCAGGTCGAGGACGAGGTCAATCAGATGACGCTCGAGCAGGCTCGCGAGCTCGCTCCCGAGGTTGAGGTTGGCGCAGAGCTCCGGTTTTACAAGGACACGACGCCGCTGGGCCGGATTGCCGCCCAGATGGCGAAGCAGGTCATCTTCCAGAAGGTTCGCGAGGCTGAGCGCGACACGGTTTACAACGAGTATGCCCATCGCGCCGGCGAGGTTCTGACCGCGACCGTGAAGCGCCTGGAACCAATGGATGTGATCTTCGACCTGGGCAAGGCCGAGGCGAGGATGCCGAAGCGAGAGCAGAGCCGTCTGGAGCAGTTTGCCGTGGGCGAGCGGGTACGCGTGGTGCTGCTGCGCGTAGACCGTGCGGCGAAGGGGCCGCAGGTGATCGTCTCCCGCGCTGCCCCTGCATTGGTGCAGAACCTGTTCCAAAGCGAGGTTCCGGAAATCTATGACGGCACGGTGAGCATCAAGGCCATTGCCCGTGAGGCTGGAGAACGTACGAAGATTGCCGTGCAGAGCCGCGACAAGGATGTGGATCCGGTCGGTGCCTGCGTGGGTATGAAGGGTATGCGCGTCCAATCGATCATCCGGGAGCTGCGTGGCGAGAAGATCGACATCATCGAGTACTCGGACGAGATTACGACGTTTGCCGAGAAGGCCTTGCAGCCGGCGAAGGTGAGCCGCGTTTCGATTACCGACCTGGGCGAGAAGCAGCTCGAGGTGATTGTGGACGATACGCAACTTTCGCTGGCGATCGGCAAGAAGGGCCAGAATGTCCGGCTAGCGGCCAAGCTGCTGCAGTGGAAGATCGACATCAAGAGCGAAGAGGAGAAGCGCCAGGAGGTCGAGCAGCAGATGCAGGCCATGGGCGGCGGACCTTCGACGCCGATTGAGCAGGTTACGGAGCTTGGCGAGACGATCCTGGAGAAGCTGATTGCCGCCGGTATTACAACGGTCGAGTCGCTTGCCGACATGACTCCGGAGCAGTTGGAAGAGGTTCCGGGAATCGGCGAGAAGACGGTCGAGAAGATTTCAGTGGCTGTCCGTCACTACTTCGGGCAGTACATAGAGGGCGAGGAACGTCCAGCCGCAGAAGCGGAAGCACAGACTGCCACCGCGGAGGAGGAAGGGCCAATGAGCAAAACACCAGAAGAGATTCTTGCCGGCGAAGCGGGTGAAGGGCGAGCAGAAGAGGTCAGCGGCGTTTCGGCTGAGGACCTGGCTGCGGCCGAGGAGACGGAGTCTGCGTCGGATGCCTACAGCGACGCGGATGCTCGTGAGGAAGAGATTGAATCGGAAAATGATGCGGTCGATACGCTGGTCGATGAGTCGCAGGACTACTCCAGCGAAGGCATCGATGATGGTCGCGGCCGTGAGTGATCGCGTAAAAGAGGCGCTGCACTTGGTGTGCAGCAGGTTTAGAGTGTTAGTTACAACCGAAATTCCTAATCTCGAAGAGGCCGATATGAGCAGCTAGGGCGTTAGGGAAGCGAAAAAAAAGGAACGGATGAGTAAAGTTCGAATCAACGATCTGGCACGTGAGCTGGAAGTGAAGAGCAAGTCCATTCTCGACGCCCTCGTGGCCGTGGGTGTAACGGAGAAGAAGACGCACTCGAGCTCCATTGAGGCCGATGAGGCCGAGAAGGTACGTGCGTATCTGACGGGCGGAAGCCGCGCGAGCGGTTCGGGCGCATCGCGGCAGCAGGAGCGGCCCAAATTCGACCTGTCGAAGGTCTCCAAGCCAGGCGACGCTTTGAAGGCGATCCTGGAGCGCAAGCAGGCGGAGGCGGCGGCCAAGGCTGCACCTCCAGTGGTAGCGCGCCCGGCGGTCGTCCCGCCGACTTCGGGACCTGGCGGCGCGCCGCAGCGGCCTGTCGTTGCCCCTCCCTCAACAGCATCCAGCGCTTCCGCGGCAACAAGACCGGCGGTCACTGCGCCGGTAGCGACACCGGGACCACGGAAGATCGTTCCGCAGCCGCGCCAGGCAGCCAACATCGTTGCACCGCCCCCGGCAGCAGCCCCGGCCATTGCAAGCAAGCCTCCTGCAGGCCCAGTGGTAGCCCGGCCCGCGACACCGCCGGCGGCTCCCGCAGTTGCCGCAGCGGCCCAGACGCCGGGAACTGTCCGTCCGAGCACAGCGGCTGTTACGCCTCCTGTAGTGGTAGCCCCGCCGAAACCCGCA
>DASTSJ010000250.1:0-10188 GCA_035760765.1 Edaphobacter sp.
GACCGGAACGATCAGGCCCCAGTCCAGCGCCACGGCGATGCCGACGTTGATGTTCTTGTTGTAGAGGATGGCGTCGCCCTTCACCGAAGAGTTGACCACTGGATGCTTGCGCAGCGCGACCACGGCAGCGCGCGTGATGAACGGCATATACGTCAGTTTGACGCCGTTGCGCTGCTCGTACTTGTTCTTCTCCTTCTCGCGCAGCTTTACGATGCGAGTCATATCGACCTTGAAGACCGTGTGGACGTGCGGCGAGGTGCGCTTGGACTCGACCATGCGCTGCGCGATGATGGAGCGCATCTTCGACATCGGCACCAGCTCACCCGGCTGTGGCTGAGCAGCAGCAGGTGCAGCCGGCTTGGGTGCCGCAGGAGCAGCAGCCGGTGCGGCAGCAGCGGGCGCCGCTGCAGGTGCAGCAGCAGCAGGCTTCGCCCCGCCGGCCAGATGGCCGAGGATGTCTTCCTTGGTGATGCGGCCTGCCGAACCCGTACCGGCAACCTGCGACAGGTCCACGTTGTTCTCCTGCGCAATCTTGCGGACCAGCGGCGACGAGCGTCCGCGCTCGCCCAGCGTGGCAGCAGCAGCCGGAGCAGCGGCAGCGGCGGCGGGTGCAGCAGCGGCAGGTGCGGCAGCCGGAGCAGGAGCAGCAGCGGCCTTGCCCGCGCCCCCGCCGATGACCGCGACAACGGTGTTGATCTGGACCGTCTGGCCCTCAGGAACCTTGATCTCCGTCAGCGTTCCCGCAGCGGGCGAAGGAATCTCCGCATCGACCTTGTCCGTCGAGATCTCGAAGATCGGCTCGTCGCGCTGTACGGAGTCACCAACCTTCTTCAGCCACTTGGTGATCGTGCCCTCGGTGATGGACTCGCCCATCTGCGGCATCAGTACGTCCGTTCCCGGGCCGGCAGCTGCCTCTGCAGCTGGGGCAGCCGGAGCAGAAGCAGCGGCGGCAGCGGGAGCAGCAGCCGGTGCCGACTTCGCCGGAGCAGCGGCGCCGGAGGTTCCAATCACCGCAACCACCGTGTTGATCCCGACAGCAGTGCCTTCCTGCACCTTCACCTCGAGCAGCGTTCCGGCTGCGGGCGAGGGAATTTCGGCATCCACCTTGTCGGTCGAGATCTCAAACAGCGGCTCGTCCCGCTGCACGGAGTCGCCAACCTTCTTCAGCCACTTGGTGATCGTCCCCTCGGTGATCGACTCGCCCATCTGCGGCATCAGCACCTCGGTGCTCGAACCACTCGCAGCCGTCGGGGCAGCCGCGGAGTCAGCCGCAGCAGGATTCCCCTGCGTAGCCTCGGGCCTCGCCTCGGCGGCAGGCGTTACAGAGTCCGCAGCGGCGGAAGCGGCCGTCTCTGCCCCACCGGCAGATGCGGAAGCTCCGTTCGCGCTGTCAATCACAGCCACCACCGTATTCACGCCCACCGTGGCGCCCTCTGAGACCTTGATCTCCTTCAGCACACCGGCCTCGGGAGAAGGAATCTCGGCGTCGACCTTATCGGTGGAGATCTCAAACAGCGGCTCATCCCGCTGAATGGGGTCGCCCGGCTTCTTCAGCCACTTGGTGATGGTGCCTTCGGTGATGGATTCGCCCATCTGCGGCATAAGTACGTCAGTCGGCATGCATTTCTCCCTCAAACAGTTGCGGGCGGGGCTCCTCGAGCGACACTCCGTCCTGCCCGGTCGCGCCGGGCATACGACTCGGATTATACGGCGATTTCAACAGGGCTGGCGCGATCAGGGTGCGGTTAGCGCACGTCCTGGTCCTTTAGCGACCAGTATCTCCCCGCTCTCGTTGCAAAGCAGTAAACTCCACCTCCGCCACCCGGCCTACACCTCCATCGCCACCCCAGACTGCCCGACGAGCAGACTTCCGGGATTTCTGCTCGCCCCCTTGGTCCGTTTCGTGAGATCAATATCTATAGAGTGACCTGTACCTGCAGTCAGAACGCAAACCTATGGCCCTGTTCAGAACTCTGCTCGTCGCCCTCCTGATCTTTCCTGCAGCTCTCCGCGCCCAGACCACCGTCTACCGTCCGGGACAGATGCCAGTCTTCACCTTCGATGAGCTGAAGACCCTCTCCCGCCCGAAGCCCCTCTCCCCGGCGCTTGAAAAGAAGCTCCATCAGGTGCTGCACGGCGTCATCGTCGACAACACCGCCTCGCGCACGGCTGCTCCGATCGCCTCGGACAAGCTCGGGCCCGTCATCCGCGCCGCCGACTGGAACATCGAGCGCGGCGAAAACTTCGACTGGGTCGCCCTCGCCCTCAAGGACTCCAGCGCCTTCCACGATCGCCTCCTCAAGGACAATCCCACACTCGACAAGACGCAGCTCGATCAGGCGACCGAAGAGGCACACCTGCTCAGCCAGTCCAGCATCCTCATCCTCAACGAGGTCGACCTCGGGATGACGCGCAGCGGCTATCGCGACGTCGCCCGCGATCTTGCCGCCCGGCTCAGGATGAACTACGTCTACGGCCCCGAGTTCGTCGAGGTCGACCCGCTCAAGCTGGGCACCGAAGAGCTGACCGCCGAAGACGTCGGCGGCGACCAGCAGCTCCGCACCGACCTCGAGCGCGAGCTAAAGGCCGACCCGAAGCTCTACAAAGGACTTCACGGCTCCGCCATCCTCAGCCGCTACCCCATCTCCAACGTGCGCCTCGTCCGCCTTCCCGTCTGCTACGACTGGTTCGGCAAGGAGGTCGACAGCGTCTCCCAGATAGAGGCCGGCAAGCGCGTCGCCTCCGACAAGATCTTCCTCGAAAAGATCGAGCGCGAGATTCGCCGCGGCGGAAGAATCGCCATCATCGCCGATCTCGCCGTCAAGGAGGTCCCCGGCGGCAAGGTTACCGTCGTCAACGCCCACCTTGAAAACAAGTGCCCGCCCGCATGCCGTGTGCAGCAGATGCGCGCCATCTTCGACCAGATTAAGGATGTCCGCAGTCCAGTCGTCTTCGCCGGCGACCTCAACACCACCAACTCCGACGCCTCCAAGCTCTCGCTCGGCTACCTCGCAAAGAGCAAGGCCACCGACTACCGCTTCTGGGCAGGCCAGGCCGTCCGCATGGGCACCCCATTGCCGTCGCTCTTCGCCCTCAACTACCTCAAGAACTTCAACGACCCCACCGCGCGCGACATCAAGGTGCTCGCCAACAACCGCGAAGCCGCACTCTTCTCTACCACCGAAAACTTCCGCTTCAGCGACCAGGGACGCTTCGACTTTCGCGGCGACCCCGCCTTCACCATCAACAACACCGGCAAGCGTCTCGCCGACAGCAACCAGCGCGATCGCAAGGGCTTTGTCTACACCTTCGCCCTGCCGCGCGACTTCAAGGGCTTCTTCGGACGCTTCCGCCTCGACTGGTTCTTCGTCAAGCCGCTCTACGACAACGGGCACCTGACCGGCAGTCTCAGCCCCGTCTTCCCGCGCACCATGCTCAGCCTCAACGACGCCCCCAAAGAGCACATCTCCGACCACGCTCCCATCACCGTCGAACTCCCTCTGCACTCACCTTGGAAGAAGGAAGAGACGCAGGCCACGGCGGAGATCTCCTCAACGCAATAAAGCCTCGGGAACACCCTTGGCTGCACTCCAGCCGGATACCCAATACGGAGGGCGAACCGCTGACTCTAGCGAGGGACTTCCTTCTATGCGAGCAGCTCTTCCAACGAGCCCATCGCGATCATCTGCCGCCCGAAGATGCGCCCGAAGTTCCGCGACGTGGAGTGGATCGCGTTCTGCATCGTCACCTGCCGCGAAGGATCATCGCTCTCCGGGGCCTCCAGCTCCAGCGACGTCACCGCGCGATCGGTAATCCCGCAAGGCACAATCAGCTCGAAGTCCCGCAGGTCGGTCGTCACATTCAGCGCGAAGCCATGCGAGGTCACCCCCTGCGAAACGTGGATGCCCATCGCGCAGATCTTCTTCTCGTTTGCAGGATTTGGTACCGAGCCGCTCGCAATCGTCCAGACGCCGGTGCGCCCCGCAATCCGCTGCGCCGGAACTCCGAAGTCGTAACAGACCCGGATCATGACCTCCTCCAGCAGCCGCATGAAGTCGACCGGCCCCAGGTGCGGTCCGCGCTTGCCCGGCAGATCCCCCCGCAGATCGACAATGGGATACCCCACCAGTTGCCCTGGCCCGTGATACGTCACGTCGCCGCCGCGATTGATCTCGTGCAGCTCTACGCCTCGCGCGCGAAGAAACTCATCCGATGCCAGCACATTTTCGCGATGCGAGTTGCGCCCCAGCGTCAACACCGGCGGATGCTCGAGCAGCAGCAGCGTATCGCCGATCCGCCCAGCCTTCCGCGCCTCCACCACCCGCCGCTGCACCTCCAGCCCATCGGCATACGAGACGCGCCCCAGCTCCAGCAGATGAATGTATCCCTCGCCCACAGCTCTATTATCCGCTGAGGTGGTTGCGATGCGACAGCGGCGCCTAGTCGAAGAGAGATGTCAGCTCGACGACTCCCTCCTTCTCAACCGGTGCAACTTCCTCCAGCGGAAGCACACCACATTCCATCAAGAACCTTGCCGTGCGATCGAAGTCCCCCGGCAGATTGGTCGCGTCGTCGGAAGATCCCTCCGGAACATAGATCACCATGCCCTGCCGCGCTCGAGTCAGCAGGACACGATATGCGTTCTTCCGATAGATTCTCTTCTCCGCACTCTTCATCTCGGTCCACTTGCTTACCGGCCCATGTCGAAGAGTTCGCAGACGCCACTCGCCTCCGCTCCGATCATGTCTCCACCCCAGCAAAGACCGATCCAATCCAGCTCAAGCCCCTGAATCTCGAACTCCGTTGCAAAAACTTCACAACGATAACTGGAGCGCACATCGGTGGAGGGAGCCAGATACCAATGCTCCCATGGATATTCCGCGTGGAAGGATGAACTCGGCTCTAACCCCTGGCTGCGCAGACGCGCGGCACCCGACGACCCTACCAGGCCATAACGGGTTTCGCCGCGTCGTTGTGCGTGCAGATGTTCACGCATCCTTGCCAGGCTTCTCGTCAAAAAGATGGGAAACCGCTTCGTCACCTCTAACGCAGAGGCCGCGGCCGAATCTCCCTCCACAACGAAGTTGACCCACTTTGCCAGCTTGTCCGCACGAAGACTGCGATTCGACGTTCGCAGGTGCAGATGGTCATTCGTCACGACGCTGAGGTCAGTGTCGGAATCCGCAAAGAGTCTATGACCGGCGGTCGAAGTACCACCCTCCAACACCTCTGGCGAAGCATAGATCGTCCAACGCTTTTTGCTGTCTGCGAGTGCACGTCCCCACTCCTCGAGACCCGCCTCTCCGTCATTGATCTCCTGACCTCCGCCTACAAGCGCGACAACAAACGACCAGTCCTCGTGCCGCTCCATGATGCTCAAAAGCATCTCCGGCTCGGAGTAGTCGCGTTTGAACTTCCTGAGGTTCTGCGAACGATTCCATGCACGCTGGGCCTCATCAAAGATGATCGCGTGATTCGAGGGCGCGCCCTTGTCCTGGTCCGTGTAGGTCCGAGCAAAGACATGCACGTTTTCAATCAGCGTCCTCGCATGCTCTTTTGCTTCGTGAGAGCGCACCCCCTGGCGCATGCTCTCCTGGGTGAACAGATGCTGGAGGACCATGACCAGCGGTCCATTGCCGCTCATAAAGTGGATGGGATTTTCGCGGTTCTCCGAAGCATGCGCCAGCCCCAGGCCGACCAGAGTCTTGCCTGATCCAGGCACGCCCGTTAAAAAGCAGATCGCATGATGCTTCTGCTCGCGTGCGAGGTTCATGTAGCCCTGGATCGTCTGGCGCACAGCCTCAATCTCATGCTCCGATGCCTCGGATTGCGCAACCGCTCCGACGGATAGGCCGGACCTGAGCGCAAGCGCCGCCTCGATGATGCTGGGCACCGGGAAGTACGGGCTACGCTCCCACTCCTCCACGGCCAACTGACCTTCAGCGTGCCGCTCGATCTCCAGCAGCAAGCCAGCGAGATGCTCCCACGAACAACTCATCACGGGCGCAATCCAGTAGGAGGGTATCTGAGGGTAGAACTCTCTCTGATTCAGCGCGACGAGGTCCGGTGCGGATGCCGCACTGGAGACTAATAGCGGCACAATGCGGCGGTTCGCCGAAGCTTTGTGAAAGTAGTGGAGCAGCAACGCATAGGTCTCAACCTGCTGTCTAGCTGAAGAGGAAAGATCGCTCGTCTTCACCTCGACGATGACGATCACGTCGCGAACCAACAGAACGACGTCGATCCTGCGCGCCTTTCGCGGCACCTCAAACTCCAGGACGACTCCCCATCTGCTTGCATCTGGTGCGCGAGCAACGCAACTCCGCAACGTCTTCTGCAGGTGCTCTAAATCCCGCTGCCACGTGAGTGTCTGTTCGGTGTACTGCGAGGTGTATCCGTCTCCGGCGTACGAGGTCGCAAGCCTCGCTAAGAGGAACTCCGGGGACTCGTGCAGGAACTGCTCAACTTCTACGAGATAGAAGGAGGCCATAGGGTTAGTAAACGATCGTTGCCAGGATAGCAATGGCTGCAGGCCACACGAACACAGTCAATTCAAAAGACGTGCCGACGGACAGCCCCTCGGTTCTTACAGTAAGAAGGGAGAGCCATCGATAGGCTCTCCCTTCCAGTTTTGGTCGGACGCGCTTACACGTTGATAGCCTTACCCTCAACGCTGGCGAACGCATCGCTAAGCGACTCCGCTACCGTCGGGTGCGCATGGATGGTGAACATCATCTCCTCCACGGTCGCCTCCAGTTGGATCGCCGTTACCGCCTCAGCAACGATCTCCGTCGCGTACGGTCCGATGATGTGGACGCCGAGGATCTCGCCGTACTTCGCGTCCGAGACCACCTTCACGAAGCCGTCGTGCGCGTCGAGAATCGTTGCCTTGGAGTTGCCGACGAACGGGAACTTGCCGACCTTGACGTTGTAGCCCTTCTCCTTGGCCTGCGCCTCGGTCAGGCCCACGCTGCCGATCTGCGGCTCGGTGTAGGTGCAGCCCGGGATGCGGTTGCGGTGGATGGGCTTGGCGTACTTGCCCGCGATGCGCGCCGCCACGACCATGCCGGCCATCATGCCGGTGTGCGCCAGCTGCGGCATACCGCCGACGATGTCGCCGATCGCGTAGACGCCCGGCTCGGTCGTCTCCATCCACTCATTCGTCATGATGAAGTTGCGCTCGGGCTTGATGTTCGTCTTCTCCAGTCCGATGCCCTCGGTACGCGGAGCGCGACCGACCGCCATCAGGACCTTCTCGGCCTCCTTCGTCTGCTGCTTGCCCGTCGAATCCGTCCACGTAACCTTAGCGCCGCCCTTGGTCTTCTCGATCTTGGTGTCCTTGATGGACGTCTGCACCTCGATGCCGCGCTTCTTGAACTGGCGCAGCAGCTCCTTCGAGACGTCCTCATCCTCCACCGGAACGATCCGGGGCAGCACTTCGAGAATCGTCACGTCAGCGCCGAAGCTCTTGAAGATCGAGCCGAACTCCACACCTACCGCGCCCGAACCGATGACGATCAGCGACTTGGGAGCCTCGGCGATCTTCAGGATCTCGTAGTTCGTCAGGATGGTGTCATCCGGCTTGAAGCCAGGCAGCACGCGAGCGTCAGACCCCGTTGCCACCACGACCTTCTTCGCCTTGATCGTCTCGGCTTTGCCGTCGGTTAGCTTCACGTCCACCGTGTGGACGCCGTCCTTTGCCGGGCCGGTCAGCTTGCCGAAGCCCTTGAAGGTCGTAATCTTGTTCTTCTTCATCAGGAAGTCGAGGCCCTTGGTGTGCCGCGTGATCACGTCGTCCTTGCGGGCCATCACCTGCTTCCAGTTCAGCTTCGGCTTGTCCACACCCTCAATCCCGTAGGTGTTGGCGTGCTTCAGGTGGTCCCAGATCTCCGCTGTAAACAGCAGAGCCTTCGTTGGAATGCACCCCCACAGCAGACAGGTTCCACCTAGCCTGTCATTTGCATCGATCAGGGCTACCTTCAGACCATACTGCGCCGCACGGATCCCGCAGGTATATCCCGCCGGACCGCCACCCACCACGACAACGTCAAAGATCGTATCTGCCAAAGCGTTCTCCTCTTTGATTCACCAAGACATTCTAGATTACAGAAGCTGTCAACCCTCCACCCGCGTCGAACACCGCCCCGCATCGTTTGCGTTGCAAGCCCTGATGCGACTCGCCGCCGGACCTCCCTCGGAAAAAACGTGCTGGCCGAATCGTGATACGCTCGCGCCTGTGTGACAGGTCGCTGCACGAAGGTAGGCTATCCTTGCCGCATGTTCCGTGTATAAGATAAGCCTCTGTTCGCCACAAGTTACGGTCAGACCAGGCCCCGGGAGCAGACCTCGTTGAGCAGTATTGAAAAAGTCGAGTCCATGCGGACCTCCGCGCTCTCGCGCATCGCGCAGACCGGGCTCGCTTTGGCTCGCATGCACGATCCCCCGGCCATCGCATCCCTCGCTGCTGAAGCCATCCTTCAGCTCTGTGGCGCCCAGCGCGTCGCCTTCTTTTATGAGATTGCATACGCCGCCCAGCCGAGATACCTTCTGCTCGCCCTGTCTCAACCCGGCCGCGGCACTGTTGTCCGCCGGCTCTCCGCGGAAGAGGAGGCCTCCTGGCCACGCCTTCCCGGTAGCGAACCTCTCCTCTCTCCCGACATCAGCTACGAC
Organism: Edaphobacter sp.; assembly: GCA_035760765.1. GTDB lineage: Bacteria > Acidobacteriota > Terriglobia > Terriglobales > Acidobacteriaceae > Edaphobacter. The sequence continues at coordinate 8,671 of DASTSJ010000250.1, forward strand.
CCCAGCTTCGCCGCCGGTAACTCTCATACCCGTCTTCCCCAGGACGTTCTCCCGCTTCGCAGCTGCATCGCCATCCCCCTGCTGGACGTCGAAGGCAGGCGCGCAGGTGGCATCGTCTGCGGTCACTCCGACCCCAACGTCTTCGCAGACCTCGCCAAAGAGCTCGCCTCCACCATCGCCGCCCAGGCCTCCGTCGCCATGGAAAACATCCGCCTGCGCCATGAGCTGACCCAGAGGGCAAACCACTACGAGCAGGCCCGGCAGGCGCTTCGCGAATCCTCCGACCGCCTGGGAGAGCTCGCAGCCATCGTCTCCTCCTCCAACGACGCCATCATCAGCAAGGATCTCAACGGCATCATCACCAGTTGGAACGAGGCCGCCACCCGCATCCTCGGATACGCTGCCCACGAGATCATCGGCCAGCCCGTGCTCCGCCTCATCCCCGAACACCTGCACTCCGATGAGGCCGTCATCCTTCGCAAGATCCGCTCCGGCGAGCGCGTCGACCACTTCGAAACCGTGCGCCGGACCAAGAAGGGCGAACTGATCGACGTATCTCTCACCATCTCTCCCGTCCGAAACGAACAGGGAGCCATCGTCGGCGCCTCCAAGATCATGCGCGACATCTCTGCCAGCAAACGCGCCGAGCGTTCCCTCCTGCAGGCGGAAAAGATCGCCTCCGCCGGAAGAATGGCCGCTACCATCGCGCACGAGATCAACAACCCGCTCGAAGCCGTCGTCAACCTGCTCTACCTTCTGCGCAGCTCCGTTCAGGACGCCGACGGCGCGGCGTATCTCAAGACCGCAGAGACCGAGCTCGCACGCGTCTCCCACATCGCCCGCCAGACCCTCGGCTTCTACCGCGAATACAGCTCGGCCCGCCCAACCTCACTGGCCGAACTGGTGCGCCACACTATCAGCGTCTACGAACCCCGCTGCTCTGCCGCCGGAATCAGCATTACCTCCAGTCTCCACACTAGCCGCCAGGTGGTCGTGCGCCGCGGCGAGATCATGCAGGTCGTCTCCAACCTCCTCTCCAACTCCATCCACGCCATGCCCAACGGAGGAAGCCTCACCATCGATGTCCACGACGTCGCCAACGGAGTCGTCCTCTCCATCCGCGACACTGGCTGCGGCGTCGCACAACACGATCTCCCGCGCGTCTTCGAGGCCTTCTTTACTACCCGCACCTCCATCGGCACCGGCATCGGACTCTTCGTCTCCAAACAATTCATCGAAGGCCACGGCGGCTCCATCACCATCGACAGCACCCAGGACGAGCTGCTCCACGGCACCACCGTCACCGTCTTCCTTCCCGAAACCACTCCCTACGACGAGCGCTCCGACGAGCCGCTTGAGCCCTGACCTGCACCTCTCCTTGGGAGCGAAGCCGTATGCACCCTTCCCGCATCCTCGCCGCCGCCGCGCTGCTCTTCACCCTGTCGCTGCACACCGCGCATGCCCGCGCACAGGCTACCGGCCCTGTCATCGCCGACACCGTCATCGTAGACACCGACA
>DASTSJ010000251.1:0-3305 GCA_035760765.1 Edaphobacter sp.
GAAGACAATGACGCACGCCACCAGAAAGTTCTTGCGACCGAACCGCAGCGAGCACCAGTTACTGGCGGGAAGTACGATTGCATTCGCGACCAGGTAGCTCGTCAGCACCCAGGTGGCCTCATCGTTCGAAGCGGACAGCGACCCCGCTATATATGGAAGGGCCACCGACGCGATGGCTGTATCCAGCACTTCCATAAACGTAGCCAGCATGACCGAAGCCGCGATCAACCAGGGATTCACGCCCTGCGTCACCTCAGCTGAGTGATCGGCTGGCAAAGTTGCAGCGCTGGACATAGACCCGCCTTCCCGTCCATAAAGTAACAAATGTTGGAAATCGTGTTCCGAATAGATGTTGCGCAGCTTACTTGAGATCCATAAGACGCCGAAACCGGGATCTCAGGGTGGATCAGATCTCCGAAAAACCCTTTATTAACAATCACATTTACGTCTTATCTACGCGGAGCATCCAATTTTAGGAAACTGGCTTCACTTTTTCCGCACAAACTGCATCTTGGTGATAAGCACGGCATCATATACATTGACAGCAACTGACTCAAGGTGGGATGATCCACTCAGTCAACAAGTTCAGGGCGGTAAGCCCAGCGATGGGGGAGAGCAGCGATGGGAAAGATTATTGGAATTGACCTGGGAACCACCAATTCGTGTGTGGCCGTGATGGAAGGCGGCGAGCCGAAGGTGATTCCGAATGAAGAGGGTGGACGCACAACCCCTTCGATCGTCGCCTTTACGAAGAGTGGTGAGCGACTGGTCGGCCAGGTGGCGAAGCGCCAGGCGATCACCAACCCGGAGAATACGATCTATTCGATCAAGCGCTTCATGGGTCGTCGGTATGACGAGGTCAACGACGAGATGAAGATGGTTCCCTACAAGGTCGTCAAGCAGGGTGACCACGTGGCCGTAAGCGCACAGGGTAAGGAGTACACTCCGCCCGAAGTTTCGGCGATGATCCTTCAGAAGCTGAAGAAGGCGGCCGAGGACTACCTTGGTCAATCGGTGACGGAGGCGGTTATTACCGTTCCCGCGTACTTCAACGATGCCCAGCGTCAGGCGACGAAGGATGCAGGCAAGATTGCCGGACTCGACGTCAAGCGCATCGTCAACGAGCCGACGGCCGCTGCACTCGCCTACGGTCTCGACAAGAAGAAAGACGAGACGATCGCCGTATATGACTTTGGTGGCGGTACGTTCGATATCTCGATCCTCGAGGTCGGCGAGGGCGTGATCGAGGTGAAGTCGACCAACGGTGATACGCACCTTGGCGGCGATAACCTGGACCAGCGCATCGTGGACTGGCTGATCAAGGAGTTCAAGGACGAGACGGGCCTGGATCTGACCTCAAAGGGCAACGAGATGGCCCTGCAGCGCCTGAAGGACGCCGCGGAGCGCGCGAAGATCGAGCTGTCGACCGCGCAGGAGACGGAGATCAATCTTCCGTTTATCACTGCCGACGCCAGCGGACCGAAGCATCTTGTTCGCAAGCTGACTCGTGCCAAGCTGGAGTCTCTGGTTGACGACCTGCTGCAGAAATCAGTTGGTCCGTGCAAGCAGGCGATGAAGGATGCAGGCGTGGACGCCAGCAAGATCGACGAGGTCGTTCTAGTCGGTGGACAGACCCGTATGCCCGCGATCCAGAAGCTGGTGAAGGAGTTGTTCGGCAAGGAACCCCATAAGGGTGTGAATCCGGATGAAGTGGTTGCGATCGGCGCTGCAGTTCAGGCCGGTGTTCTGGCCGGCGATGTGAAGGATCTGCTGCTGCTCGACGTCACCCCGCTGACCCTCTCGATCGAGACGATGGGTGGAGTGGCGACCCCGATGATCGCTCGCAACACGACGATTCCGACCAAGAAGACGGAAACCTTCTCCACGGCGGCGGACTCGCAGACCGAGGTCGAGGTTCACGTCCTCCAGGGTGAGCGTCCGATGGCAGCGCAGAACCGGACTCTGGGCAAGTTCAAGCTGAGCGGCATTCCACCTGCTCCGCGCGGCGTTCCCCAGATCGAGGTGACCTTCGACATCGACGCCAACGGCATCCTGAACGTAACCGCGAAGGACAATGCCACGGGCAAGGATCAGAAGATCACCATCACCTCCAGCTCGGGTCTGAGCAAGGAAGAGGTCGAGCGGATGGCGAAGGACGCCGAGGCTCACGCGGCGGAAGACAAGGAGCAGCGCGAGACAATTGAAGCCCGCAACGGCCTCGACTCGATGGTCTACAACGTCGAGAAGATGCTCAAGGACGCAGGCGACAAGGTCTCCGGATCCGAGAAGAGCGATGTGGAATCGGCTCTCGAAGATGCCAAGAAAGTGCTCAGTGGCTCGCCTAAGTCGAGTGAGATGAATGAGGCTCGCGAACGTCTAACCTCTGTAAGCCACAAGCTCGCCGAGGCGATGTACAAGGCCAATGCCGGCCAGCCAGGTGAACAGGCTGCCCAGGCTGGTACCACTGCCGAGGAGCCGAAGAAGGACGAAGGTGTTATCGACGCCGAGTACGTGGATGTCGATGATAAGAAGTAACCGCAGTACCTGCTTCTGACGGTTAGCAGCACAGCAGCAAAAGAGGGGCAATTCTCTTTTAGGTTTGCCCCTCTTGGTTTACAAGGCCCCGATGGATTGTAGGTTTGTTTTTCTTACTTCCAGGAAAGGTGTTCAACGTGGATAGCAGCAACAACAGCAGCAAAGTCTCCGAACCGATGTGGTTAGACGCTATAGAACTCAATCGATATATAGGAGGCAAAGCGATGACCGATACGATGTGGAAGTGCGATCAGGTCCGTGCGGGACAGCTCTATAACCGCGTTATGTTCGATACCCGCGAAGAAGCAGAGCGCTTTGTGCGAAAGATGCAGCAGGTTGAGCCGGACCAGATCTTTTCGATCGAGGCGATCGAAGCACGACAGATCTGGAACTAACGTTGCTGGCTTGGGAAGCGGGTTTCAAACGATAAAGATCTAAAAACGGTAGTGGTTTTCGAGGCGACGGTTGTCTCTGGCATCGACCAGTACCCGTCGCCCGTCGTTTTCTTGGGGAGAGTTCAGGGAGATGCCTGAAGGCAATGAGATTCATCGCTGGGCAATGCGGCACGAGGCTGCGTTTGCAAATAAGCCTGTTCAAGTGGATGGGCCCCAAGGTCGATTCACCGACTCCGATGTCATCCATGGACGTCGCCTCAAGAGAGTCCTCGCAGTCGGTAAGCATCTGGGCTACGACTTTGGGAAGGATAGAATCCTCCACATCCATCTCGGTCTGCAGGGGGACTTCACGGAGGGTTCCGGTCCTCTGCCTCC
>DASTSJ010000252.1:0-2486 GCA_035760765.1 Edaphobacter sp.
ATATGACCATAGTTAACTGCGTCGTCCTGGCTCTGGTCGTAGAAGGCCGGCTGCAGAATGCCTGCCGGGAAGTTGATGTCGTTCATGCTTGGATCGTAGTAGGCGTTCACCGTCGGCGGGGTCATGCTCCACTCGCTGTGATCGACTGGTTTGCCGATCTTGTTGAGCTCGCGGTCGTTTTCGAAGGCCGTTCCACGGAACCTGTTCCACAGCGCTTCGTCTGGCTTTACCTCAAGCTTGGAGTAATCACGCCATTTGTCCGGATAGCCGATCTTGTTGGCGATTCCGTGCAGCTTCTCCTTGGCCTTGACCTTCGTCGCGGCGGACATCCAGTCAAGCTGGTCGAGGTCGCGGCCCATGGCGTTCTCAATGTCGTGCACCATCTCGAGCATCTTGGCCTTGCTGTCCCCGGCGAAGTACTGCTCGACATAGACCTGACCCAGCGCCTCTCCAAGGGCTCCATTGACGGCATTCGAGCAGCGCTTCCAGCGCGCACTCTGCTGTGGCTGTCCGGTCAGGATGCGTCCGTAGAAGTCAAAGTTCTCGTCGTCAAAGCGCTTCGGCAGGCGGCTGGCTGCACCCGTCAGCAGGTGATAGCGCATGTAAGCCTTGAGTGTTTCGAGGTCCGCATCGCGCAGGTTCTCCATCAGCGCGCTGATGAATTCGGGGTTGGCATTGTTGATCTCGGTGATGGCGGGCGAGTGGATCGCGATGCGAAATGCATCGAAGGCATCCGGATCGACCGTTTGGGTGAAGGTGGCAAGGGTCTGCAGGTGGTAGACCTTCTCCGGGTCGCGGCGTTCCGTAACGGGCATGGAGACCTTCGCCAGCGAGGTCTCAAATGCCATGATCGCGTCGGCATCCTTCTTCGCCTTTTCAGCCGGAGTACCTGCCAGCGTCAGCATCTTCGCGACATGCTCAACGTACTGCTTGCGAATCGTCTCATCCTTGGCTCCGGTGCGGAAGTAGTAGTCGCGTTCCGGCAGACCCAGGCCTCCCTGGTCGATAAAGGCGATCTGTTTGCTGGCATCTTTGATGTCCTGCTGCTCGCCGTATCCGAAGAAGACGTCGATTCCATACCGCTGCAGTTCGCCGATCAGCGGTGCGATCTCGTTGATGGACTGAAGATTGTTGATCTTGTCGAGAAGCGGCTGCAGAGGCTCCAGGCCCTTGGACTCAATGACATCTGTGTCCATGCAGCTCTTGTAGTAGTCGCCGATCTTTTGTTCGTTCGGGCTGCGTGTGGCGCCTCCAGCGGAGGCCTTGGTCAGAATCCCGTTCAGCGATTGCGTGTTGACGTTGTAGAGCGCGTAGAACTGATCCACCTCAGGCTGGTCCGCGGGAATCGGGTGGTTGGCGGCGAATCTTCCACACGCAAACTTGTAGAAATCACTGCAAGGATCGACGCTGGTATCGAGAGACGAGGCATCGAACCCGGAGATGGGTTTGTAGACGGTAGCAGGGGCGGCCGACTTATCGGCGGATGGCGCGGCCGCAGTGTTCGTCTGAGCTCCCGCCGCCGTTATCAGCATCATGGCCGCAGTACCGAGGACAGTCTTCCTGGTGTACGCCTGCATCTTCTCTCTCTTCGTCATCCGATCCCTCAAAGTCTCTTCTGGTCTTGTCATTCTACGGTCCATTCCCGAACATGCTTGTTTAGAACAGCATTCAGCGCGCCGGTCACGCGACTGCTTCCCATTGGCGGTCAGGCTTCGTCTGTGAAACAGTAATATCCAATCGTCCCTTCGGGGATACGCGTCGTCTGCCATGCCGGTTCTCAGCATCATCTTCGCGAGTCCTCGTTTCCGCAAGGCGTGGTGTGCCTTGCTGGGCGTGCTTCTGCTCGCTTTTGTGACGAACGGCGCGCAGGCGAAGGGGCCAGGACCGGCAACGAGCCTGCCGCTTGAACCTCTCGGCTTTCAGAATCCCCAGGTACAGTTCATGTTGGCCGGCAGCTCCATGTTGACAGTCGATTTTGTCGATCCCAATCATCTGCTGCTGACCTACAGTGCAAAACATCTTTTGAAGAGACTGTCGGACTGCCCGCCCGGGGATCAGGACCGCGTGGTCGATGCTGTTCTGCTTGAACTTCCATCCGGCAAGACGCTGGCCCGGACTTCCTGGCGGACGCACGATCACGGTCAATACCTGTGGAACCTTGGCCGGGGCCGATTCCTGCTGCGGATCCGCGATACGCTCACAACGTTTGCCCCGATGGTCAATCTTCCTCGCGGCGACGCCTTCGCTCAGCGAGCCTTCATCCGGGCCGACCGCCCTATCGGGGCAATCCTGCTGTCACCCGACTCCGACATGATGATTCTTGAGACCCTGGACCCGAAAAACAGGGAAGAGGTGCTCGGCGATCAGCATGGGGAAGACGATACTCCCGTTCAGATCAACTTCTTGCGACTGGTCAGTCTGGCGGGTGATGATATGGATGTGCGACCCGCAGGCGTGCTGCGCTCTCGCGTTCCTGGACGCATTCC
>DASTSJ010000253.1:0-3001 GCA_035760765.1 Edaphobacter sp.
CAGCGCAAATGGTTTGTCCTCGATGCCAGCGGCAAGACGCTTGGCCGTCTCGCTACCCAGGCAGCAAATGTGCTGTCCGGCAAGCTAAACCCGCTGTACACGCCCTACATCGATACTGGCGATCACCTCGTCATTATTAACTGCGACAAGGTCGTTCTGACTGGCCTGAAGGCAGATCAGAAGCTGTATCGCCGCTACACGGGCTTCCCCGGCGGTCTTCGCGAAGAGTCGTTCATCGACCTGATGAAGCGCCGTCCCGAGGCTGTTGTCGAGCAGGCTGTGAAGGGCATGCTTCCGAAGTCGAAGCTGGGCCGCCAGATGGCAACCAAGCTGAAGGTCTACAAGGGCGATAAGCATCCGCACCTGGCGCAGAAGCCGGAGCCGCTTGAGGCAACCGCCTAAGTTTGTTGGCAGGGTGCTGCGCATTGCACCCCGAAGTTTGGAACCAAGGTGGGGCCAGAGCCCCACGGAAAAAGTTCAAGGAGCATCATGGCAGATCTCGTCCAGTACTATGGCACCGGCCGCCGCAAGAGCTCGATCGCGCGCGTCTTTCTGCGCCCGGGCAGCGGAAACTTTACCGTCAACAAGAAGGACGTTGACACCTACTTTGTAACAGCGCAGCAGCGCGCTGCCGCCAAGCGTTCGCTCGGCATCGAGAACATTGGCGAGACCTTCGACGTCATCACCACGGTTCGCGGTGGCGGCGTGATGGGTCAGGCAGACGCCGTCAAGCTGGGCATCGCCCGCGCGCTGATGGAGTTCAATCCTGAGCTCCGCAAGGCGCTCAAGAGCGAAGGCCTCGTGAGCCGTGATTCGCGCGCCAAGGAGCGCAAGAAGTACGGACAGAAGGGCGCTCGCGCACGGTTCCAGTTCTCGAAGCGATAAAAAGGCTTTTCAGCAGATGCTTCTGCTGCTGCTTTTCTCTTTGAGAATTTCAGTTTTGACAGGAGCCTGATCCGATGGGTCGGGCTCCTGTTCGCATCACCCGCAGGAGCTTTTGAGCCTGCGGCAAGGAGTCCAATCTCCCCTACGGGGGATAAATACAGGTCCCGGATGTTCGCACTCCGTATGGGCCTCAACCAAGGAGATTCATTTGGCTACCATTACGATGAAGGAACTGCTCGAAGCTGGTGTTCACTTTGGGCATCAGACGAAGCGCTGGAACCCGAAGATGAAGGAGTATATCTTCGGCGAGCGCAATGGAATTTACATCATCGACCTGCAGAAGACGCTGAAGATGTTCAAGGACGCGTCGAAGTTCGTCACCGACCTGACCGCACAGGGCAAGCTGATCCTGTTCGTCGGCACCAAGCGCCAGGCGCAGGACGCCGTTGCTGAAGAGGCTACCCGCTCGGGCATGCCCTACATCAACAGCCGCTGGCTGGGCGGTCTGCTGACCAACTGGGTTACGGTGCAGAAGTCGGTCAAGCGCCTGCAGGAGCTGGACGACATGTCGACCGATGGACGCTACGAGCTGCTGACCAAGAAGGAAGTCATCAAGCTGGAGCGCGAGCGCAAGCACCTCTCGACCAATCTGGCCGGTATCAAGAACATGAAGCGTCTTCCGGACGCTCTGTTCATCATCGACTCCAACAACGAGGCGATCGCCGTCTCCGAGGCCCGCAAGCTGGGCATCCCGGTGGTTGCTGTGGTCGATACGAACTGCGATCCGACTGTGGTCGATTATGTTATCCCCGGAAATGATGACGCTCTGCGCGCCATCCGCCTCTTCACTACCAAGATCGCCGACTCGGCCTACGAAGGAACCCAGATGATCTCCGAGCGGGCCTTCTCTGAGGAAGTTGCCGACGTTCAGCAGGCCGAGGTTGCTCCTGAGTTTGTTGGCGAGGAAGGCGAGCTGAACGAGGTTCAGGCTTCCATCACTGCAGCCGATGCGGACGAGGACGAGAATGTCGATCTTGCCGCTGTGCTTGGCGGAAACATCCGCAAGGCGCCCGCTGCTGCCTCCGCCGATGAGCCTGATACGGCCATCGCCGAGACCGGAGCCTAAGCCCCCAGGCACCGCGTTCGCAGTGCTGTAACCGCCATCTGGCACCATCAGGGGGCGCGGGTCGATATGCCCGCGCCCCCTCTTTCTGAATCACGCTGTACACCACGAAGGGAAGAATCAATGTCTGAGACTGCCGTAAAGATTGATGCGAAACTCGTCAAGGAACTCCGCGAGAAGTCCGGCGCCCCGATGGGCGACTGCCTGAAGGCACTCCAGGAAGCCAAGGGCGATATGGAAGAGGCATTCGTCGTCCTCCGCAAGCGCGGTATGGCATCGGCGGCCAAGAAGGCTTCGCGCACGACGAACGAAGGTTCCGTCGGAACCTATATCCATGCAGGCGGCAAGATCGGCGTTCTGGTCGAGCTGAACTGCGAGTCCGACTTCGTCGCCCGCACGCCTGACTTCCAGGAGCTTCTGCGCGATATCGCCATGCACATCGCCGCTGCCGATCCGCGTTATGTTCGCCGCGAAGACGTTACCCCTGAGGACATCGAGCGCGAGAAGGAGATCTACCGCGCCCAGGCTGCAGCTTCCGGTAAGCCTGCCAACATCATCGAGAAGATGCTCGAAGGCAAGATGGGCAAGTTCTACGAGGAGGTCTGCCTCGTCGACCAGCCATTCATCAAGGACCAGGCGCAGACGATCGCGCAGATCATCTCGGCCCGCGTCGCCAAGCTCGGTGAGAACATCTCGGTTCGCCGCTTCGCCCGCTTCAAGGTAGGCGATCCGAACTGGACCGTCGCTACCACTGCAGCCGGATCCGCGACGGAAGAGGCTTCTGCCTAATTCTCTTACTTAGCACGTCGATTTAGTCAGAATAGGCCCGCGGCGATTGCCCGGGCCTATTGCATTTAACGTCTTTTTCTTTCTTACGGACAGGGAGAGTGTGTGCAAAACAAATCTTGTCGACACTACAAGCTCAATCGGTGTATAAACTCCGGCGGTTCCCCTTGCAGGTCTTTTGCGTTCTAATTTATTGCCTTGAGCAGA
>DASTSJ010000254.1:0-6648 GCA_035760765.1 Edaphobacter sp.
CATTCGCCAGATCATGCGCCGTGCCATCGTCGTGCCAGAGACGAAGATCGCCATCGAGCTTCTTCAGGAGTTCCAGCAGAATCGTCGCCAGATCGCGATCGTCGTCGACGAGTTCGGCAGCACGGTAGGGCTGGTCAGCGCCGAAGATGTGCTGGAGCAACTGGTCGGCGAACTGGACGATGAGTTCGATGTGACGCGTTCCGCCCTGACCAGCGCTACGGGAGTCATGTCGCTCGATGGATCAACATCCCTGCGCGATCTCCGTAATCAGCTCCATTGGGAGTTTCCCCGTGAGGCAGGCGTCGAGACTCTGGCAGGCTTCCTTCTGTCTGAGCTTGGTCACATTCCAACGACCGGCGAGAGTATCGAACACGACGGGCGCCGTTACACGGTCGCCGAGATGAACGGACATCGCATCAGCCGTATTCACGTCGAACCGCTGGACCCGCCCATTGACTACGCTCCCTACGAAGAAGAGAGCAGGGAAGCGACGCAATAATGGAGTTCCCCTTCGAGCAGATGGCACAATGATCTTGATGGTACATAGATCACTGCAGCGACGCGGGAGTTCAAGATTCTGACCCTGAACCAAGCGAAGGGAAAGAAGTCCTATGGCGCGGTGCCCGCTACCGGCAGGATCTTCAGCCACCACTATTGGCGTCCTATACAGCGCGTTCTGCTGACGCTGCCGGTTCTATGGGTGGTGGTCTCGGTGGTGTTTCTGCTCATCCATCTGGTCCCCGGGGATCCGATTGTCCAGATGTTGGGAGAAGGCGCGACGGCCTCCGATATTGGTACTCTTCGCCATGCGTACGGCCTGGACGCTCCGCTGCTCCAGCAGTATGTGCATTACTGGCGTGGGATTTTCCATGCTGACCTCGGACAATCGCTGCGCATGCACGATTCCGTCACGCACCTGATCCTGCAGCGATATCCCTACACGCTGGCGCTGACCCTCGCCGCGCTCATCATCGGGGTTGGCGCATCCATTCCTGCGGGCATTGCCTCGGCGCTTCATCGCAATCGCTGGCAGGACCGCGGCCTGGGCGTGCTGTCGCTCGTCGGTCTATCTTTCCCTAACTTTGCGCTGGGTCCCATTCTTATCCTCATCTTTTCGATCGGTCTGGGCTGGCTGCCGGTCTCCACCGCAGGAGATGGCAGCGTGCCGGACTTTCTTCTTCACCTGATTCTTCCAGCAATCACACTGGGGCTATCCCTGGCCGCCGTCCTCACACGGATGGTGCGTACCGCGATGCTGGAGGAACTGGGCCAGGACTACATCCGCACCGCACGGGCGAAGGGACTTCCTGAGCGAACGGTGGTGTACCGGCACGCGCTCCGCAACGCGCTGATTCCTGTGCTGACGGTGATTGGCCTGCAGTTCGGCTCGCTGCTTGCCGGAGCGATTGTGACCGAGACGATCTTTAGCTGGCCCGGGATTGGACGCCTGACGATCTCCGCCATCTACAACCGCGACTATGCCCTGGTGCAGGGCTGCATCCTTGCTGTGGGCCTAACCTACGTTGCGGTCAATCTGCTCACGGACGTGGCTTACACTGTTGTCAATCCACGCATGCGGATGTAAGCAAAGGTCGGTAGTACTAGACGGGCAGGTCGATCAATCGGGCGTCGAATCCGTCTGCATCGGTAGTCACGAGCGCGATGCTCACCGGAAGATTGAACCTTCTCGGTCCTGCACTTCCCGGATTCAGGTACATCACTCCCTTCTTCCGCTCGAGTGCAGGCTTGTGAGAGTGTCCGCTGATGACGATATCCACCTGCGCCGCCACGGGATTGATATCAAGGTCATGGACCGAGTGCACTAAATAGAAGAGCCTTCCATCCAGTTCTACTGCCTCGGTCGGTGGCAGCAGGGCGCATTCTCCGTGCAGGTCTACATTGCCTCGAATCGCAGTGACGGGTGCAATCTGGCGCAGGCGATCCAGGATTCTGATATCACCTACATCGCCGGCGTGAAGAATATGTTCAGAACCTGCAAGAGCGGACAGGGCTTCAGGACGCAGCCGACCATGCGTATCTGAGATGACTCCAATCAGCACTACGCCAGCCTTAGCTTTTCGAGAGAGGCGGCATGGCGGTTTTGCAGAGGATCGTGGGAGCGGTCAGGATCAATTCGCAGCTCCAGCGCATTGACGCCGTTGAGATCCACTCGGTAATCCTCAATCTCCTCAGTTGTGCCCAGCGGTGAAAAGTTCCACTGCTGCCTCACAACGTCGCGGAGTTCATCCCCCACAAGGGCCAGCAGCCAGAACTCCTGCGAGCGCTCGTCGTTCTTTTCCACGAAGTGAAGCTGGATCCGCCGGATGGTCTGTGGCTGATCGAAGATGAGCCGGATACGCTGCGGACCGGGGGAGGATGCTCGCCATCCACCGTGTCCGCTCTCGCTGAGAGCGTGCTCGATCGGAAAGTTCGTGTCTTCTGAGCTGATCTCGACCGAGGCGATCTTCTCGAGCGGAAGCCACGCCTCAGCGTCTGGTGTGCCTTTTGGACTTTCACTTACAACGACCTTGCGCATTGTGCCCCCTTCAGACAGCCAAGCATACGCGAAATCCGAGCAGACGTCAGAGTCCCGCCCGGATACGTGCCCGCGGATCCATATAGTCCCGCAGAGCGTCCCCGATAAAGTTGAACGAGAGCACGCACAGCATCACGGCCATGGCGGGGAAGAAGACCATGTGGGGAGAGTCGAACAGATGAGAGCGAGCATCGTTCAACATGGAACCCCAACTGGCCGCCGGCGGAGGAACTCCCAATCCGAGAAAGCTTAGGGTTGCTTCGGCCATGACAGCAGTCGCCATTCCGATCGCGGCCTGCACAACCAGCGGCTGCACGATGTTCGGCAGAATATGAAGGCTGAGAATGCGGAGGTCGGAAGCGCCGAGTGCGCGCGCAGCTTCGACGAATTCCCTCTCCTTAACAGCCATGACCTGACCTCGGACCAGACGAGCGTATCCGACCCATCCTGAGATCGCAAGCGCGATAATGACGTTCCAAAGTCCCGGACCCATAAAGGCCACAAATGCGATTGCCAGCAGGATTCCCGGGAGCGCCAAAAAGGCGTTCATCACGTAAACATTAATGATGGAGTCGACCCAGCCTCCGTAAAATCCGGCAACGCAACCAGCTACAAGGCCGATGGCAAGCGACAGGCCTACTACCGTGATTGCAACGATCAACGAGATTCGAGCCCCGTAGAGCGTGCGGGAGAAGATGTCGCGGCCTAACTCGTCGGTTCCGAACCAATGCAATGCGCTGGGACCCGCAAGACGTCCATGCAGATCGAGAGCTGCCGGATCTCGCGGCGCCAGCCAGGGCGCGAAGAGGGCGCAGATCGTAAAGACCGCGAGCAGACAGATTCCGATTGCCGCCAGAGGCTGTTGCCGGATGCGGCTCCACAAAGCTTCCACATCTTCAGCATACGGTGCCTGCGCCGGGAAGTAAGAAGTAATCTGCTGTGAACTTTGCGTTGGGTAAACTGCTAATACGTGCGAATTCTTATTTACGGTCTCAACTACTCCCCAGAACTCACCGGGATCGGAAAATATACGGGCGAAATGGCATCCTGGCTAGCCGGCCGAGGACACGAAGTCCGTGTCGTTACCGCGCCTCCGTACTATCCTGCCTGGAGCATTCGCGAGGACTATCGGGGAAGCCTGTATAGAACGGAGCGCAAACCGGGTGAGCCGCTGGTCTATCGCACTCCGCTTTATGTGCCCGCAAAGCCGACCGGGGTCAAGCGCATGGTGCATCTTTTTTCGTTCATGCTCGGGAGTCTGCCGGTCATGGTGCGACAGTGCTTCTGGAATCCGGATATTGTCTTTACGGTGGAGCCAACATTCTTTGGCGCTCCCTTGGCGCTGCTGGTAGCTCAGGCCACCGGCGCTGACTCATGGCTGCACGTACAGGATTACGAGATCGACGCGGCCTTCGATTTGGGCCTTCTTCCTGCGCATGGCCCTGTGCACTCTATCGCACTCGGACTGGAACAGTTCTTCACCAGAGCGTTCACTCGCGTCTCCAGCATCTCGCACAAGATGATCGAGAGGGCGTATGCCAAGGGAGTACCGCCGGAGCGAGTAATCCTCTTTCCCAACTGGGTTGACATCGACTCTGTCCATCCACAGGATGCGACCGCACCCAACACCTTCAGGAGAGAACTGGGTCTTGAAGGGAAGATCATCCTGCTGTACTCCGGGAACATGGGAGCGAAGCAGGGCCTTGAGCTTTTGGCGCCGCTGGCGGCATCCTTTGAGCAGAATTCTCAGGTGCACTTTATCTTTTGCGGAGATGGAGCGTTTCGCCCCACATTGCAGTCGCTTGTCGGCGATCGACCGAATGTGACTCTTTTGCCATTGCAACCACTCGAGCGACTGAACGATCTTCTTAATGCGGCGGACATCCATCTGCTTCCGCAACGAGCGGGTGCTGCCGATCTGGTGATGCCTTCCAAGCTGACGGGAATGCTTTCCAGCGGACGTCCGGTGATCGCAACTGCCGATGCCGGAACACAGGTCGCGCGCGTTGTGGATGGGGGAGCGCCGGAGGAGGCCTGCGGACTGGTCGTTCCCGCAGAAGACCCGTTTGCATTGCATGCGGCAGTACAGAGGCTGGTCGAAGATGCGGCTTTGAGAATGCGTCTTGGGACGAACGCCAGGCGCTATGCTGTTCAGCACCTTGGACGAGAGCAGGTGCTCGAACAGTTTGAAATGGATGCGAACCGCCTGTTTATGACCATCAGCTAAACTGGTGTGGAACGCACGAGGAAATAAAGCGAAACCCACGATGTATCAAGGAGAGTGATCGTTTGAAGAAAGCCCTGATTACAGGTGTCACTGGCCAGGACGGAGCCTATCTCGCGCAGTTTCTTCTCGCCAAAGGCTATGAAGTGCATGGCATCAAACGGCGCTCGTCGCTTTTCAACACAGCTCGCATCGATCACATCTACGAGGATCCGCACCTGCCCAATCCTCACTTCATCCTGCACTACGGGGATCTGACGGACTCTTCTTCTCTGATTCACATCGTCCAGAAGGTACAGCCTGACGAGATCTATAATCTCGGCGCACAATCGCATGTTCAAGTCTCCTTTGAGCAGCCGGAGTACACGGCGGATGCCGATGCAATGGGACCCCTTCGTCTGCTTGAGGCGATTCGCATTCTCGGGCTCGAGAAGAAGACAAAGTTCTACCAGGCCTCGACCTCAGAGTTATACGGACTCGTGCAGGAGATTCCGCAGAAGGAGACGACGCCCTTCTATCCGCGCTCGCCCTATGCGGTTGCGAAGATGTACGCCTTCTGGATCTGCGTGAACTATCGCGAGGCCTATGGAATCTTCGCCTGCAACGGCATTCTCTTCAACCATGAATCGCCTCTGCGCGGCGAGACCTTTGTGACTCGCAAGATCACGCGCGGGCTGGCCCGCATCAAAGTCGGTCTTCAGGAGACGCTCTACCTAGGCAACATGGATGCCAAACGGGACTGGGGACACGCCCGCGACTATGTCGAGATGCAGTGGCTGATGCTGCAGCAGGACAAGCCGCAGGACTTCGTAATCGCCACCGGACACCAGTACAGCGTGCGCGAGTTTGTAAAGCGATGCGCCTCGCGGCTGGAGATGGACCTTACCTGGGAGGGAAGCGGTCTGGATGAGCGTGCCGTCGATAAGAACGGCAAAGTGGTCGTTGCAGTCGACCCTCGCTACTTCCGGCCGACCGAGGTGGAGACGTTGCTGGGAGATCCGTCGAAGGCGCAGCGTGAGTTGGGCTGGGAGCCGCGGACGAGCTTCGATCAACTGGTGGACGAGATGGTCGCGGCCGACCTTAAGGCGGCACAGCGCGACGCACTGGTGCGTCAGCACGGATTCGACGCCTATAACGTTCGTGAGAGCTAGGCCTTCGGGACCGCTCCTCTCGAAGAAGCGGTCTCCTGATTCAGCTTTTGCAACTAGCTGCAGGAAGAAAGAACGATGAACAAAGACTCTCGCATCTTTATCGCCGGCCATCGCGGCCTGGTAGGCTCTGCTATTCTTCGCGAACTCGAGCGCCTCGGATATACCCGCATCATCACTCGTTCCCGGGCGGAGCTCGATCTCCTGAATACGGATGCTGTCAAGGCGTTCTTTGCGGAACAGAAGCCGGAGTATGTCTTCCTGGCTGCAGCCAAAGTTGGTGGCATTCTGGCCAACAACACCTATCCTGCTGACTTTATCCGCGACAACCTGATCCTCCAGACGAACATCATCGATACAAGTTACCGGACAGGGGTGAAGCGGCTTCTCTTTCTGGGATCCTCCTGCATCTACCCCAAGCTGGCGCCTCAGCCCATGCCGGAGTCCTGCCTGCTGACCGGGCCCCTGGAGCCAACGAACCGTCCGTATGCCTTGGCCAAGATCGCCGGCATCGAGATGTGCTGGAGCTATAACCGCCAGTACGGCACCAGGTACCTGGCTGCAATGCCGACTAATCTTTATGGTCCGGGTGATAACTACGACCTCGCCAACTCCCATGTGCTCCCGGCGCTGATCCGCAAGACGGCCGACGCCGTTCGGACCGGTGCGCCCACCGTCACGGTATGGGGAAGTGGAACACCGCGCCGCGAACTGCTCTACTCGGACGATCTTGCCCAGGC
>DASTSJ010000255.1:0-3698 GCA_035760765.1 Edaphobacter sp.
ATGACGCATGTCGGCGGGTGCGACGAACTGTCCCTTTTTGACATTGACTGCACGGTTGTTTGCGATGGCGGCTTCGGCAGCCGCGATCAGCAGGTCGGTCTGGCGGCAGAGGAAGGCTGGTATCTGGAGGACGTCGACGGACTCGGCGACGCGAGCGCAGTCCTCCACGGTGTGCACGTCGGTCAGGACGGGGAGCCCGGTGGTCTCAGAGATGGCGCGGAGGATGCGCGTGCCTTCGGCGACGCCAGGCCCGCGAAAGCTGTGAATGGAGGTCCGGTTTGCCTTGTCGTAGCTGGCCTTGAAGATGTAGGGAACACCGAGATCGGAGGTGATGCGCTGGATGGCATCCGCCATCGTGCGGGCGTGTGTCTCCGACTCGATGACACAGGGGCCGGCGATCAAGAATAGCTCGCCCTTGCCGACGGAGAGGGTGCCGATATCGAAGGGATTGCTGGCGGAGTTGTTCACAGGAGTATTTGACCACGGGGCAAGAGAGGCAGGGAAGTTTCCATCACGGCAGAAGGCAAGGTGCGTCTGGACAGTGCTCAGGTCGCGTGGCGAAAGGCGTCGATGAGCTTCGCAGAGGCATGGCAGAGCGTTAGAGTCATCAGGATCGAACGTGATCTCTGAGAGGGGAGGGGGCAGAATGCCCGAGAGGAAGGCTCCTAAAGGAGCAGTTCCCAGTCCTGCGAGACAAGCTCCTTGCCGAAGGCGGTGTAGGGCTTTTCGCGGATGAGACGATAGCCCTCACGCTCGTAGATGCGCCGGGCTGATTCGAGAACGCTATTGGTCCAGAGGACGATGCGCCGGTATCCGGCGACGCGCGCAAACCGGGTACACTCGCTCACCAGCTTTTGCCCAAGGCCCAGACCGCGGGCGGAGGGTGTCACCAGAAGCAGGCGAAGTCTTGCGGTGGCAATTGCGTCTTCTGGCACTTCACGATCGCGGACCAGGAAGACGCATCCCAGTCGCTCGCCTGCGCGCTCGGCAATCCAGCAGCGTTCGCGTTCTGTCTCCAGCTGCTCGATAAAATCCGCCGCGATGCGGGCTACCAGCGCTTCGAAGCGCTCATCCCAACCGTATTCCTGCCAATAAAGCGAGCCGTGCCGCTCGATGACCCAGCCCATATCGCCCGGACGATGACCGCGAAGGATGACGGGTGTTTGTGGGTCAGCAGCGTCTCCGTTTCGTGGAATTGGAGGAGTGGAACCCTTCATCGTTTGAGCGATCGTCCGAGATTGGTGAGCAGCAGGGTAGCGAATGAGAGACCTCGACGGCCGTCTTCGCTGGTGGCGCGGCGGAATAGTTGCCATGTCGACGGCGGAGCCTTCTCCTGGCGGTGCTCGTCGGTTGTCTTCTGCATGGCACCTACAAGCGGCTTTAGAACTTCGGGGTCGAGCGATGCGAGGACCTTGCCGAGCTCAAGCAGGTTGAGAAGTGCCGTCTTTCCTTCGGGAGTTCCGGCGTACTCGGCAAGGCGACCGGCGATCTTGTCACGAGCGAAGACCAGCCCGTGCACGGCATCGAGGGTGCCGTTGTCGTGTGCTGCCTGCAGGATGTCGAAGACGACCAGCAGGGCTTCGGCATGCTCGCGCGGGGCGCCTGCGAGGCGCCGTTCCAGCTCAAGGTGCGGATCAACAAGCTTCGGCTTGAAGCTGAGAGGATTGGCCATCAGAGGATCCTTTCTTCAGGGCGACTATGTTTCGCTGGAACATTTCCTGTTCGAGAGTTCAGACGCGTGTCGTTTCAATTTGCACGAGCTTGTCGCCTTCCCTGGTTCCAGGAAGATAGTAATCCGGGCGCGCCCACTTGCGTTCGATCTCGATTCCACGCTGGGGTGTCCGCGTGCCGAACCGGAAGTTGCTGCGTGGCAGCGGACCTTTATCTTGATACGCGGACTGGTTGGGAAGGATAGTCATATTGACCGCAGTTTCCTTGTACGCCGGGGTGTGGGTCGCGCGATCGGTATGGCTGCTGGTCAGGCGATTAACAGGCTCGTCGACGGAGTTGAGCGGCATGTAGAGTTGCTTGCCCTCGACGCGATCGGTAACGAGCACCTGCAAGCGCGCTTCACCATAGGGCGAACGCAGCAGTACGTGGGTGCCTGTCTCGACGCCGCGCTCCTTCGCCAGATCCGGGGAGACCTCGACGAAGTTGTCAGGGGTCATGGCATGAATACCTGGCGTCCGTCGTGTCATGGAGCCCTGTTCAAAGTGCTCGAGCAGGCGGCCATTGTTGAGGTGCAGGTCGAAGGTCTCGTTCCGTTCCTCTGACGGAGGAATGTACTCGATGGGATGGAAGCGGGCCTTGCCGTCAGGGAAGTGGAACTTGTCTTTGAAGAGAAGAGGTGTGTCGGTGCCATCGGCAGCTACGGGCCACTGCAGGCTCTTGAAGCCTTCCAGCCGCTCGTAGGTGACGCCCGCAAAGAGAGGCGTTACCGAGGCGATCTCGTCCATGATGTCGGAGGGGTGCTTGTACTTCCAGTTTGCTCCCAGACGATTGGCGATGAGCTGGATGATCTCCCAGTCAGCTTTGGATTCGCCGAGAGGCTCGAGGGCTTTGTAAATGCGCTGGATGCGACGCTCGGTGCTGACAAAAGTGCCGTCTTTTTCCAGTGACGCTGCGGCGGGCAATACCAGGTCGGCGAAGCGGCATGTCTCGGAGAAGTTGATGTCCTGCACGACGAAGAAGTCCAGCCGTGAAAAGGCCTCTGCAACGTAGTTGGCGTTGGAGTCGGAGGTGATGGTGTCTTCGCCTTTGATGTAGAGCGCTTTCAGCGATCCATCGATTATGGCATCGATCATCTCGTGATTATCCTTGCCCTTTGTTGTTGGCAAAGAGACGCCCCAGGCTGCTTCGAACTTTGTGCGAACCTCTTCGTCATCGACCTTCTGGTAGCCCGAGTAGACGTTGGGCATGGAGCCGAAGTCGCTCGCTCCCTGCACATTGTTATGTCCGCGCAAGGGGTAGGCTCCAGCGTTAGGACGCATGTAGTTGCCGGTGAGCAGGAGGAGGTTGGAGATAGCGGTGGCCGTGTCGGAGCCCCCAGTGTGCTGGGTGACGCCCATCGCGAAGAGGATGCAAACCCCGTCAGCGGCGGCGACTTCATTGGCGACGGTGATAAGGGTCTCGCGCGGGATCCCGGTGATGCGCTCGGTGTACTCCAGCGTGTAAGGCTCAAGCGACTTCCTGAACTCATCGAAGCGGTGCACCCATTTGTCGATGAAGTCCGCGTTATGGAGGTTCTGATCGAGGATGTACTTTGCCACGCCATTCAGCCACGCGGAGTCGGTGGAGGGATTGGGCCGAATGAAGATATCTGCGCGCTCGGCCATCTCGTGCTTGCGGAGGTCGGCGACGATCAGCCGCTGACCGTGGAACTTGTGCGAGCGCTTCACGCGGGTGGCGAGGACAGGATGGTTCTCTGCAGGATTGGCTCCAACGATGAGGACGAGGCCAGCGCGTTCGATATCAGCGATGGCGCCCGTATCTGCACCATAGCCCACGGTACGCTGCAGACCTGTGGTTGCAGGATTCTGGCAGTAGCGTGCGCAGTTGTCGATATTGTTGGTGCCGATGACGGCGCGGGCGAGCTTCTGCATCAGGTAGCTCTCCTCGTTCGTACACTTCGAGGAGGCGATGAAGGCCAGAGCGTCGGGGCCGTGCTTTTGCTTGATGTCGGTGAACTTCTGTTGGAT
>DASTSJ010000256.1:0-4874 GCA_035760765.1 Edaphobacter sp.
CTTGGATTCCGGGGCGGCATCCGAAATATTTCGAAAAATAGCTATAGTGTTGTCCAGAAAAGATTGGGATCCCAGGATGAACTCAGATTGTCTGTTTTGCAAAATTCTCGCAGGAGAGATTCCCGCCAGCCGCGTCTACGAAGACGAGTACTGCATCGCATTCCCCGACATCCATCCGCAGGCTCCTGCGCACCTTCTCATCATCCCGAAGGAGCACCTAGCCTCCCAGGCAAAGGCGCTTGCTGAGCACGAGCCGTTGCTGGGACACCTGCTGGTCGTCGCGGCAAATCTCGCGCGAACCCACAAGCTGGACAAGGGATATCGTGTGGTGATCAATACAGGAGACGACGGCGGGCAGACGGTGCATCATCTGCATCTGCATCTGCTGGGCGGGCGCCCTATGCATTGGCCCCCAGGCTAAACGCAACCTGGAAGCAAACATTCCTCGCAGGTCTCTTCTTTGCCGCTGTCTCATACTAAACAGAGAACAGTGGCAAAGAGAGACGCGAAGAGTAGCTTACTGGTTGTAGTTGTTGTTGTCGTCTTCTTCAATGGCGCCATAACGGCGCAGCAGGTTAGGAAGATTCTGCGAGAAGGCGGCGCGCGGCATGACGGTATCGCAGCCTGCTTCGACGGCCTTGGCCTTCAGATCGCCCTGCACCTGCGAGAGGAATCCGATGATCGAGGTTCCGCGCTTCAGCTTCGACTTGAGCTTGGGGATCAGGGTCAGCGGCTTCGCATTGGCGTTGTTCAGATCGAAGACGATCAGGCCGGGCTTATCCTCTTCTCTATCCTTTGCGCTGGTCAGCTGCGCGATGGCGTCTTTGTCGTTCTTGACGAAGGCCACCTTGACGCCGAGCTTGCGCGAGGTCTCCTGGATTTTGGCGAGGAAGAAGAGGTCTTCGATGAAGAAGAAGATCTTCGTCGGAGCATCCTCCGGAATCGGAATCGGCTTGCCCTGCGAGTAGTCGATGGGCTGGGAGTCGCTGACGTACGAACGGCCGCCGCCATTGCCGCTGGAGCGGCGGAAGTTCCCGGTGTCGATCGTCGAGGGCGGTCCATCCGCGAAGTTGCCGTTCACCTCTCGGTAGCTGTGATCCATTGGACCTACGAAGCCTCGCGAGGTACGCTGCTTTCCGCCCTTGGAGCGCTTAAAGGTGGTGTTGCCTGGCTGGTGGGTGTCGCGGAAGCCGCCTTCCGAGGAACTGCCCTGATTCTGGGAGCCTCGCTGGCGGTCACGGTCGCGGAACTTCTTCTTCCAGCGCTTGGCTCCGCCTGGTCCCTGTTGCTGCTGGCCCCCGCCCTGCGAGGGCTGGCCAACGGGCTGAGGCTGAGCAGAAGCCTGTACCGCTGGAGCCTGCCCGGGCTGTTCGCCAGCGGGCTGTCCTGAAGTTGCACCTTCGGTCTTGTTCTTGCGCTTGCGTCGCCGTCTGCGGCTGCTTTTGGACTGACCCATGCCCGGGGGGATCTGCCCACCCGTATACTGCGAATCCCCCTCCTGAATGGGGGCTACCGCGGAACCCTGGTGCGACTGCACCTCGGGTACATTCTGCTCTGAAGTCATGCTTCCACTTCCTGTTGCGACCTTGCGCAACTAACGATTCACTCCCACGACAATGGGGCCTGCCGGCTTCGCAGAGATGCAAAGTGATGGACGGAACCCATATTGCAGCGTCGGAGGAAACGATCTCAATTTGAACTCAAATAAAACGGACTCTTGTATCGCCGCTCGCGCCGGCCTTTCGTCGCCGGCTCACACGGACGGAACTCCCCTGAATCGGTCGTTCCCTTCACCCTTTCATCCTTAGAAAACGTCGCTCGGCCGCGCCGAAGGACTCGCTTGAATGCCTCTGCACTCTTCAGGAACTGTTTCGTCGGTACGCAGGAACGGAACCCACGGCCAGTTTCACTTGAGGCACCCACAGGGTACGCGCAAACTCTTGTGCTTGGCAAGCATCCTGTGTGGATATACCAGAATTTTACAAGAGGAATAGGTTTGACGTCTATATAAAGAATCCGAAAACGAGGAAGCCGCCCCTCTGGAGCGGCTTCTCTTCGATGGCCAGTCGCTGGCCTCCCAAATGGCGGACCTCGTAGAGGTCCAGATCCTTGTTCGCCCGCAACGCCTCATAGGGCGATGATCTTGAGCGCGAACCCGAATGTGCATACCGCCCAGACGCTTCTTGGAAGGCCTGCAGGCTTACAGCACGCTACAGGCAAGTGCAATCACAATGCCAAATGCGTTTTGTTGTTATTCCTGCGATTTTTGGATTCACGTAGGCGGGAGCCTCCCAAAAAACGTTCGATGGCGATCTCGATCTCCATATTTCTGTATTCCTCAAGGCCGAGAGTTTTGTTTGACCGGGTATCGGTGCAGCCCTATAATCGTCCTGTTCTGGCAGCCCTCTCGCTCCTGCCGGCGATTTACTCCGCCGGAATGTTCGAGGCACAGATGATTGGGCCCGCGGCCCTGTCGTCGAGCGGATGCAGTGCCATGAGACCGAACGGTGGCGCCTGACGCCTGCCTGAGGCCGAATGATTTTCGAGGGATCCTGAAGGAGCACCACACACCGCATGAATCGTAATGTTGCTTTAGCCTCCGCCCTTGCCGCGGTCTTTACGGCTGCGCCCAGCCTGGCGCAGGCCCCGAGTGGATCAGCACCAGCGGCAGCCGCGCCGGCCGCCGTGGCCCCGCAGGCTGTGCCGGCGAAGATCGCCGTCATCGAATACGAACAGGTCGCCGCTGCCACCAATGAAGGCCAGCGCAGCCTGCAGGAGCTTCAGACCAAATATCAGCCGAAGAAGGCGCAGCTGGATGCGCTCGCCTCGGAGATCAACACCCTGCAGCAGCAGCTCCAGTCGGCGCCGGCAAGTATGCCTGAGGAAGAGCGAGAATCGCGCGCACGCGCCATTGATCTGAAGCAGAAGCAGTATCAGCGCGACTCCGAAGACGCCTCCAACGCCTATAATGCGGATGTGCAGGAGGCGATCGCCAAGGTCGCCCAGAAGCTTGGTCCTGTCGTGATGAAGTACGTGCAGCAGAACGGCTACACCATGCTGCTCGACAATAACGGAGCGCAGCAGGGGGGACTCACCCTGATGTGGGCTCCCGGAGTCGATATCTCCAAAGAAGTTGTGGACGCTTACAATGCGGCCTCGGGGGTTGCCGCTCCGACACCGTCGGCGCCCTCGGCACCACGTCCGCAAGGCTCGGCTCCCGCAGCCAGGCCGCACGCGTCCAAATAGCATCACTGGACTACACCCATTACAGATCGGCTGACGCAACGAGCCGCACTACCTCTGAATGCCCTTGAAGGAGCACCAAACATAGCATGAATCGCAACCTTGTTCTTGTCGCCGCCGCCACTGTGGGACTGTCGACCGCTGCAATGGCCCAGACCACCGCTCCGGCCCCGGCTGCTCCCGCGACCCCCACTGCTCAGAATCGCCCTGCTCCGGGTCCCCCGCAGGCCGTGCCTGCCAAGATTGCTCTGATCGCCTTTGAGCAGGCAGTCTTTGCGACCAACGAAGGCCAGAAGGCTGTACAGGATGTGCAGAAGAAGTACGAGCCGAAGAAGGCGCAGATCGACAGCCTCTCCAAGGAGGTCGACTCTCTTAAGAAGCAGCTTCAGTCCGCTCCTGCAACGCTCAGCGATGAAGAGCGCGCTACGCGTCTGAAGAACATCGACACCAAGGAGAAGGAGCTGAACCGCGAGGCTGAGGACGCCAACAACGCCTACCAGGCAGACCTGCAGGATGCGTATGGCAAGGTAGCCCGCAAGGTCTCTGCTGCCGTGCAGAACTACGTCGCTCAGAATGGCTATACCCTGCTGCTGGACGTCAGCAACCAGCAGAACAGCAACGTGATGTGGGCAAGCCAGAATCCGAACATCGACATCACGCAGGCTGTCGTAGAGGCGTACAACGCATCGTCCGGTGTTGCTGCTCCTGTGCCTTCAGCCCCGTCCGCGGCAGGCCCGGCCCGTCCGCGCTCGACTGCTCCTGCGACGACCCCGAAGCGCACCAAGTAAGCAATATTCCTTTCAGGAAGCGGGAGGCCGACCGGTCTCCCGCTTCTTTTTGCATGCACGAGGCATCTTTTCCGCAGGCAGGCTGTTTCTGTGGAAAAGCTGTGTATCGCACTGATGCGGATTTCTCCGCTTTTGTGTGAAATCCCGTGTGGCGAATATTCTTTTTCCTGAGACTACCTGGCGCATGTAACACAAAAGGGGTAGTTTACGACTGCCCGCCGGACGCCTGGGCCGCATCTTCCTTCTGGACGTTTTCAGCGAGATGTGTTTAGTCGCTTTCCACAGAAGAACATTACGGAGATGTTACTAAGGCAAACGAAAGCATAGTCGGAAGTGCGGCATGGATGCAGAAACCTGCATGGAGGACTAATCTTCCCCCACCTTGAGGACTGCAAGGAAGGCCTCCTGCGGGATATCGACTTTGCCGATCCGCTTCATACGCTTCTTGCCTTCCTTCTGCTTTTCAAGCAGCTTTCGTTTTCGGCTGATGTCACCGCCGTAACACTTGGCGATGACGTTCTTGCGGATGGCCGATACCGTCGAGCGCGCGATGATCTTTGACCCGATTGCGGCCTGGATGGCTACCTCGAACATCTGCCGCGGAATCAGTTCACGCATCTTCTCGACCAGAGCCTTGCCTCGATCGTAGGCAAAGTCCCGGTGAACGATGATGGAGAGAGCGTCGACGGGCTCGCCGGAGACCAGGATGTCCATCTTCACCATCGGCGAGATCCAGCTTCCGGCGAGGTGGTAGTCCAGCGAGGCGTACCCCCGGGAGACGGACTTCAGCTTGTCATAGAAATCGAGCACGATCTCGTTGAGCGGGAGCTCATAGGTGATCAT
>DASTSJ010000257.1:0-10240 GCA_035760765.1 Edaphobacter sp.
AAGAGGGATGGTCAATAATGTTCTGGGAAGAACATCACGGATATCGTTGATCAAGTATCCATGGCTCCTTGTATTTGGAGTGGTTTCGGTGATATCCGCTCTTGTTTTTCCGTTACTTTTCTCGGGAATACCTGTATATGATCCGAAAATCGGAATCGATGATGGCCTTTTTATTCGCCCACCTCTCCATCTTGGAGTCAATAACTTTATCCAATCCGGATATCTCATATGCCACATCCTAGTTGCCTTATCGTTATCCTACATAAAATTTTCACCCTCGAAGACGTATAAGGCATTTATATGGGCGTTTTATCTGGAGTTTTCTTTCGTGTTTGCCGAATCAGTATTCCAGCTCGCCGGAATACCTTTTCCCTTGTCAATTGTGCTTAATAATCCAGGGTACGCTTTGTGGGATGTATCTCAGGAAGTACACGGGACAAGAAATCCAGGAACGTTCTCCGAGCCATCACTCGCCGGAGCCTTCCTTGTGCTTTTCTGTATCGCGTTTCTTGCTCAGTATCTCCAGTTAAGAGGACGTTCTCCTAGAGTCATTCTTTCTTTAGTAGCAAGTGGTATGGTCGCATCGACGACTTCTTTATTCGCCTTATGCCTTGTTCCTCTTGCCTTGTTGATTCGTTATTCTCCCTTTAGAGCGCCTTGGCATTTCAGTATCAGGCGGACAAGAAGAATAGTATGGATTTTGGTGATCGTGGTAGTCCCATTGCTTTTGGTTTTGGCACTCTTGACAGGATATCGGGATGTTCTGGCTACGCTCACGGTTTCTAAGGGGGACTCAGGCTCTTTTATTAATAGAACTGCCTCTGACCTCTACTCTCTCCATCTCTTGATAGAAACCTATGGAATAGGAGTAGGCCTCGGTAGTAATCGCACTTCGAGTCTGCTCTCAACCCTACTCAGTAATGTCGGCTTAGTCGGTACATTGGCATACGGGTTATTTTGTTTCAGGCTTTTCTCCAATCTTCCAAAGGAGTATTCGTGGCTCAAATGGGCAGCGGCTGCATTCTTTTTGAATGTAGGAATAGCAGTTGCAGATGTTACGATGCCAATGCTCTGGTTCCCGATTTTCATCGCAATGCAATATAGCGCGCCACTACTTCCTGTCGCTCCTTATTCGGATCGCGAAAAGGTCGAGATGAACGTCTGATTTGGAAGCATCTGTAAGTCGATCAAGTTCTTGACGTCAGCTTATATCTGTGCACATTCTCGGCTTAGTCTATGCTTGAGGGGCTAAATTTAACAGATGAGTATCTTGGTTAATACTGATTCGCCTCTGGATAAAAATGCGCTGATCGTTAAGATTGGCCAAATCGGGGATGTCATCATGGCAATCCCCGGAGCATATGCTCTCTATCGGCAAGGGTTCAAGATCGATTGGATTTGTGGGCGTTCCGTCTATTCGTTGCTATCTTCGTATGCCTGGATTAATCCCTTGGTCGTTGACGAAAAAGATATTTTCTTTGGAAACCCTCTTAGGCGAATGTTGGCCATAGGGGCTTTGTGGAAGAAGATTGCAATGAGGCGGTACGACCTTTGCGCCACACTGTATTACGACAGACGTTACAAACTTCTAACACTGCCAATTGTTTGTAATCAAAAACAGATTTTTTCTAGGGGCTCGCGCCAGAATTCGCTAATTGCTGGCCGCCATCATACGGATGAATATGCTCGTATTCTTCTCCAGAGCGAGGACATTTGTAGAGAGCAAAGTTTTTCGCCGATACGGCCGGATCGTTCACCACCTTCACCTTTGCCTCCAAAACGCAGTCCGCGACGAATTGCCCTTTTTGCTGGCGGGGTAAAACATCTTATTAAAGAGCAGGCCGCAGGTCTTATCCCCGAGCAGGCTCTTCGACGATGGCCAGTGGAGCAATATTCCGTTTTAGCGCAACACCTCTTGGATCGCGAATGGGAGGTGGTCCTTATCGGTAGCTCAGAGGACGATTGGGTTCGACCCTATTTCGCAAAACTCCCTATATTTGATGCGATTGGAACACTCACTCTCCCTGAAGTTGTCAGTGCTTGTGACTCCTGCGATGCCATCGTTACCCACGATACGGGCCCGCTTCATTTAGCGGGCTTGAGCACGACATGCATCGTCGGCATCTTCGGTCCGACGGACCCCTCAACACGAGTGCCGCGACGAAACTCCGTCGTCGGCATCTGGGGTGGTCAGGGTTTTGCCTGTAGACCTTGTTATGACGGCCAGCAATTTGCTCCCTGCCAGTTCAATGCATGTATGCATCAAGTTAAGCCCGCCCTGGTACTTCAGCAGTTGGATCTGCTTCTGGAAGAGCGATCTAAAGGAGCTCCAAGACCTTGGCGCATCGTCACCCCAGAAGGTCCTCCTGTCCCCGTACAGTTGTCGTCAAGCTGACGGGCTTGTCATACCAATAAAGTACCGTCGGACGAAAACAAGTGATTGCAATGGGGGTTTACCTTGAGATGTTTCGCATGGCCTGCATTAATTCTTTCTAACACTTACGAGTGACCAGGGACCCATCGGGGCTATGCTAGAATAACCCATTCGGAGGCGTCTTTATTTGATGCGTGTTCTTTTCCTGAACCCCCCCTTCCACCCGCGATTCTCCCGTGAACAACGTAGCCCTGCAGTAACTAAGAGCGGAACGCTTTACTACCCAAAGTGGCTCTCGACCGCCGCAGGCGTCGCAATTCAGAACGGGCATGATGTTGACCTTGTCGACGCGCCCGCGGGCAATTTTTCGGTGAAGGCAGTGATTGACCGCATCAATGCCAAGAACATTGAGGCAGTCGTTTGCGACACCTCCACGCCGAGCATTCTCAACGACATCAGCGTCGTCGAGGCCCTGGTTGCTGCAAAGCCTTCGCTGCACGTCCTGATGGTTGGCCGTCACGTGTCGTCTCTTCCTCGCGAAACGCTCGCCTCGTGCAGCGTTCTTGAGGCAGTTGCCATTCGCGAATATGAGTACACCGTTCGTGACTGGCTCGCGGCAAAGGAGTGCGGCGCCGATCTGTCTACGGTCGACGGCCTGGTCTGGCGCAAATCGACCGGAGAGATTATCAGCAACAAGCAGCGTGAAGCGATCAAGAATCTCGACGAGCTTCCCTTCGTCACCGAAGTCTACAAGCGCTTTCTGCACACGCCTGATTACTTCTACGGGCACTCCCTTTGGCCTCTCGTTGTCTTTGACACCAGCCGCGGTTGCCCCTATCACTGCTCCTTCTGCGTCTATCCGCAGACCTTCAGCGGACACACGATGCGGTATCGCTCCGTCTCCAACGTTGCTGATGAGTTCGACTTCGTGGCCCGCGAGATGCCAGAGATCAAGACAGTCATGCTTGAGGACGATACCTTCATCGTCAGCAAGCCGCGAACGCTGGAGCTTGCCAATGAGCTAATCCGGCGCGGTAACAAGCTTCCCTTCGACGCGAACTGCCGTGCCGACGTGGGTGCTGATGTCGAATTCCTCTCTGTCGTGCATAAAGCTGGGGCCCGACTCTTCTGCGTCGGTTTTGAGAGCGGAGACGTCGAGGTCATCAACGGCATGAAGAAGAATAACGATGATCGCCGCGACGCCAAATATCATGAGGAAGCACACAAGTTCGTGCGGCGTTGCCAGGAAGCCGGCATCATGGTTCATGGCTGCTTTATGGTAGGCAACCTCAATGAAACGCCTGCGAGCATGGAAAAGACCCTGCAGTTTGCCAAGTCTCTGCGTCCGGATACTGCGCAATTCTTCCCGATCATGGTTTACCCGGGCACCGTTGCATACCAGGAAGCCAAGAAGCGTGAGTACATCCAGATCGAAGACTGGGGTGCGTGGCTTACCAAGGACGGTCTGCACAACAGCGTTGTAACGCTGCCGAATATTACCCATGAGCAGCTGGTCAGCTTTTGTGATCGTGCCCGCAGAAGCTTCTATCTCGCGCCCTCTTATCTTGGCTACAAGCTGAAGCAGTCGCTCAAAGATCCACGTGAGCTGCAGCGGAATATCAAGGGCTTCCTCACGCTCTCGAAGTATCTGCTCAAGGGTAGCCAGCACGATAAGGATGCGGCGCATTCAGCCGGCAAAGCTCAAGGTGCGACGGCCTAGCGATCGCTCTAATGAGTCTTCCCGAACAGCCTCTCAAGCCGATGCCAGACGTCGCAGCCTCCAGCCTGATTCTGGCATCGGTCATTATCCCCACGTATAACGGCGGCCGTCGTATCGCTCACTGTCTTGATGCTCTTTTGCCCCAAATCGGCGGCAGAGACATCGAGATCATCGTCATTGACGATGGTTCTACGGACGATACTTGCTCTGTCGTCCAGAATTATCCGGCTGTGCGCCTGATCACGCAGGCGAACGCCGGACCTGCGGCTGCCCGGAATCATGGCGCTTCTGCAGCCAAAGGGAAGATCCTGCTCTTCACCGACGATGACTGTGTGCCCATGCCTGACTGGATGGACGCGATGCTTGCTCCATTTCAGGATCCCAAAGTCGTCGGCGTGAAGGGCATCTATCGCACGCATCAGAAAAGCCTTGCTGCCCGCTTCGTGCAGATGGAATACGAAGACAAATATCGTCTTATGGCAAATTTGCCGAGCATCGACTTTATCGACACCTACTCCGCGGGGTTTCTGCGGGACAGATTTCTTGAGATGAACGGGTACGACACGTCTTTTCCGGTAGCCTGTGCGGAAGATATTGAGCTTTCGTATCGAATGTCTTCGCGTGGCTGGCTCATGAAGTTTGTGCCGCAGGCAATCGTCTATCACACGCATCCTGCGACATTTTCAAGCTATCTCAGGAAGAAGTACAAATTTGCGTTCTGGAGAATTCTTGCCGTCCGTAAAAATCCTGCCAAGGGAGTGAAGGACAGTCACACTCCGCAGCTCATGAAGCTCCAATTGCTCTTTGTGCCTGCTCTTCTCGGTTCCATTCTCTTGGATGTGCTGACGGGGTGGAGAATTCACCTGTCGATGTTGGTCATCGTCGCGTTTCTCTTGAGTACACTCCCGTTCGCACTCCGCGCGCTGAAGAAGGATCCGGTTGTCGGCGTTCTTTCGCCGTTGCTGCTTGCAGCACGGTCCTTCGCTCAGTTGCTTGGGGTCGCATCCGGTACGGCTTATGTGGCGCGTCATTCGCGCCAAGAGGCAGCCAGCGCCCGCTAGCTACGGCAGCTCGGAGCTGGAGGGAACAGGTCGTTCGCAAGGCTTCTTCTTTTATCGCCGAATGCTGAGTTCCGGTGTCCAAGTCAGTTGAAACCAGCCGCTTGTGTTGTGCTGCGCTCCGGGCATATACGACGGGATTAGAAATCGCTCGTGCTGTGCAAACACCTGCGCCAGCCAGTGCCGGTTGATTGCAAACGATCCGTTGACAAAGCCGTCGGACGTTGTGCCCCCTCCAGGAAGAAAGAGCGTGCTCGTCTTGTTCTGGCGATATCCGCCTTCAACTCTGGTCCGGCTTGAGAACCAGTATCCCATCCGCCCTTCGATCGCCCTGCTGTCTCGGCCGATGGCGTTTCCGAGGAGAAAGCCCTTATTGGTGTTGCTGTCCAGATATTGGTTGTTCTGGAAGAAGTGCTGTCCGCCGAAGTCTTTCGCCAAGCCTTCGGAACTGACAGCCTCTACCCGTAGATCCATGTGAGGAAGCCATGGAAGACGCGCGAAGTAGATGCCCGGGTTCCACACGGCTCGTCGTGGTGCGGCGATAGGATTGGGGTCGTCGTCTGAGTAGGCATCGGCATACAAGGTGACCAGCTTCTGGAGAAACGGTAGACGATAGCGGAAATCGAAGTTGCTCTTCCGGTCGCCGGGATCGAGACGATCCCCATAAGGAGCCGCGCCGTTACCGACGTAGCTTCCAGTGGAGTTGAAGCTGAAGATGTTGTCTTTGAAGCTATGGATGGTGATGGGGTGCCCCACTCCCCAGAAGACTGACCAACGGGTGAAGCCGAGTTCAAGATTATTGCCCAGATTCAACGAAATCTTCTGGCCGTTGTACCAGGGGCGTGCGGGATAGGAGTGGCCGGACAATTTTCCAAGCACTATATCGAAGCGGTACGTTCCCAGCGACTTGAAGATCGGGAAAGGGTGAGGACGGGTGGAGACAAAACGTCCGCTGTAGGTTGGCTCCGCATTGCTTGAGAATGAGAGCGGCCCCATCGTCGTCGGTCCCCAGTAGAGTTCCTGCTTTCCGAAGGTGAATGCGTTTCCTGCAAAGGCGACTCCGCCATATAGCTCAATGGGTCGCTGTTGCTGATACGCAGAGCGCTGAGGCGTAATCGGGATATACGGGCTGAACTCAGGCTGAATGCGGTCCAACTGGTTGATGAACTGATTCATCTCCGGGGTCTGCGCCGGGTTCCCGGGGCCGTGCTGGAACTCCTCGCGGGCGTAGAAGAACAGGCGACCGTAGTGGGCGCGCGTGGAGAAGCCGGCGATGAAATTGGAGCCTCGGCCCTGCGGACGGCCAAGGTCGTTCCACCAAGTCTGGCCGAAGTGGAAGCTGTCGTTGAGGGCGGGGCCTGCGATGGTTCCGTAGCGGGCGTAGGCGGACTCAAGCGCGAGTTCCTGATTGGAGCTGGACTCCAGCGCCAGTTCGCGGTCGAGGTCGGTCATCAGGCGGCGCGCCTCTGCGGCGAGCCCCGGATCGGAGCTGCTGAGGCGGTCGGCGAAGTCCTGAGCTTGCCGCAGCTGCCGCAGGCATTCCTGCCGGGTCCAGGGGCGGATTCCCACGTTCTGGGTGGGGATCAGACCAAGCGCGGCCAGCCGCTCCAGCGCAGGGTAGATCCAGCTATCCCTCGGGACGTTGGTTGAGCCGATGGTGTCCGGGTCGGCATCGAAGGGTGCAGGTGCACGGTGCTCAATCGGGTCAGGAGGACCGCCGAATCGCGCCGGAGGAGGAGGCGTAGGAATCGGAGCCGCCGGTATGCTGGCGCTGGTGGAGGGTGCGCTCGTGCTGGCCGAGATGGAAGCGTTTGAGCTTGACGTGGTTGAAGCGCTGCTGCTGGAAGTGGGCGTCGCACGAGCGATGTAGTTGCTGGGCACGGGCGGCGTGTCGTAGGGGTTGATCGTGTAGTCGTGGTGCGTGTGATAGACGTACCGACCGATGAGCCAGCCGGCGACGCTGCCGATCAGGACGTCGGAAGGAAAGTGCTGCTCTGCGAGGACGCGGCTGACGCTGACCGTCGACGCCAGACCGTAGATGGCGGTCTTGCTCAACCAGCCCGGGTACTCGGAGGCGACGACCGAAGCCATCGACCAGGCGAAGATAGAGTGGTTCGAGGGGAAGGAGCCGTTGTTCCAGGACGACACGAAGAACTTGCCTTGAGCGTTGTCCTCCAGGGGGCGTTCGCGCCGGAAGGTGATCTTGAGGGCTTCGTTGACGATGAAAGCGTCGACGCCAGCCTCCCCGGCAAGGAGGCCGGTCTCATGGGCCTGCGGGGCGTGACTGAAGAGGCTCCAGAGATAAGCGGAGGCAGGGACGGCTCCGACGCCGACCAGGGCGCCGTTGGAGAGAGTGCTGGCCTTGTTCCGCCCGTCGGGGGTCATGTGGACCAGTTCCGTCATCGTGTGGTGGTCGCTCCCGATCAGAAGGCCGGTGGCGATGCCAAGCGGAGCCAGCCAGATGCCGTCGGAGGGCTTGAGGCGCGCCGGGCTGGTCCAGATGCCCTTCTGGTCCTTAAGGATCCTCATCGGGGTTCCGACCAGGGTGACGTCCTCGGGCTCCTGGTTCTGCGGGCGAAGCGGCGTCCGGGAGGAAGGTGCTGGCGCCTGGGGTTCCGGGGCGTCCGGCAGCGCAGCCGTGGCGCTTGTAGTGTTCGTCGGCTGAGAGGTCTGAGCGGGAGCGGCTTGCAGGGTCGAGAGAAGAATGCAGGCAGCCGAGAGGAACGGCAGCAGGAGCCTTTTTGGGGTTACATCCATATCTATCTGGCGAGTCCGAGGCCCTAAGTTCGATGCGACCCCTAGCAGGAGGCTACCATACGGACTGCTACCGGATGCGTAGACCAGGGGACAAGCCAGCCTTGCTGATGAATCGCCGAACAAGGGTTGCGCAGAGAGTTGAGGCAGAGCGAGAACAGGGGTTGCTTGATAGGCTGGGATGGATCAATGCGCTGATACCTCTTCTGCCTCGGGGACGGGGAATAGAAGGATCAGAGGAGAAGGAGCTTGAGAATGGATGAGCAGACGCGGCTGAAGCAGCAGGCAGCGGAGCGGGCACTGGAGCTGGTGCAGCCGGGAATGGCGGTGGGGCTGGGGTCGGGTTCGACGGCTACGTTGTGGATTAAGCTGCTGGGCGAAAAAGTTCGGACGCAGGGGCTGCAGATTCGCGCGATTGCGAGTTCGGAAGACAGCGAAGCGCTGGGGCGCAGCTATGGGATTCCGTTCACGAACTTCGATGAGACGCCTCAGCTCGACCTGACGGTCGACGGCGCAGATGAGGTCGCTCCGGGGCTGGCGCTTATCAAGGGCGGCGGAGGAAAGCTGCTGCGCGAAAAGATTGTTGCCAGCGCTTCGAAACGGTTTGTTATCGTCGCCGATGGGTCGAAGCAGGTGGAGAGGCTGGGCAGGTTTCCGCTGCCGGTCGAGGTGATCCAGATGGCGGAACCTCTGGTGAGCAGGCAGCTACAGGAGCTGGGCTTCACCCCGAAGATCAGGACCAACAAGGATGGATCGCACTACATCACCGATGAGGGGAATCTGATCCTGGACTGCTCCGGCGTGCTGATGGACGATCCTCAAGCAATGGCTGCGAAGCTGGACGCGATTGTGGGCGTGGTCGAACACGGGCTGTTTCTGGGAATGGCGACCACGGCGCTGATTGCGGAGGCTGGTGGGATTGTGGAGCGGACAAAGTAGGTCGCGATTTTGGATCGTTAAGAGTACAGACCGCGCTCGTAAGATGAGCGCGGTCCGTTTGTTTGCGAAAGATTGTTACTGTTTTTGTGCCGCGGGCCATGAGCTGTACGGAGGCGTCGACCAGGTGGAGGCAGGCGGAGGCACGTTCAGCTTAGGCGTTTTGGCTCCTGCAGGAGGAAGCTTCGCGGCAGGCTTGAGAGTGGCCTTGCCGTTTGGGCCGACCACATAGGGATCCCAGTGGGGCCAGCGGGGCCGACGCGCCATGCGGGCTTGCTGCTCCGGCGTAAGCTCGCGCTGCATGCCGGGGATGCGGAGCAGGGTCCACTTTCTGGCCTCCTTCTCGGCCTCTCCTGGCGGCTGGTCCCAGGGGAGTGCGGCCCGGCCGTTGAGGTCGTAGACGAACTTGCCGCCCATCAGGGTCAGCTCGCACTCGAGTCGCTCGTGCCCCTTCATCATGGCGCCGGAGCCGTCTTCGAAACCGAAGTCGCCGTGGCGCACGTTGAGGACCGCGATGTCGGCGATCGAGCCGACGGAGAGGTTGCCGAGCTGGGGCTGCTGGATCTCCGTTGCCGGATGCGAGGTCATCTCGGCGATCACTTCATGGAGGGGAAGCCCCATGGCGAGGAACTTGTCGGCAGTGGTGAGCTGATCCTTCAGGCCCTCGTTCACGTTGTCTTCGTGAATGTCGGTCGAGATGGAGTCAGGAATAAAACCGGCCTTGATGAGAGGAACGGCCACGCTGAAGTTGAAGCTGGCGCCGCCGTGGCCTACGTCGAAGTAGATGCCGCGCTTGCGACCCTCCCACATGCCCTTTCCGGGGCCGCCGGTGTCGGGGTCCTGCTCACCGCGGAGGCCGCTGTACATGTGGGTATAGATGTCGCCGGGGCGAAGCTTGTCTTCGAGGAGCTGCTCGAGCGGGCGCTCGGTACGGCGCGCGCCGAAGTCGATCATGACCGGGATGTGGGCGACGGTGCCGGCCTTGATGGCCTGGTCATAGGGGAACCACTCGGGGCCGGCGAAGTGGGCGCTCTTGATGCCGACGACGACGCCGGGATATTTGAGAGCGACCTCTCCGGTCTTCTCGCCATCCATGTCCTTCATGTTCTGCTCGATGGGGCCGCTGCCCATGCCGTTGCCGACGATGTTGAGCAGCGCGAGAACGCGGGTCTGGGAGCGATCGATGACGCGCTCCTTAAACTCGGGGAAGTTACGCCATCCCGACGATCCGGCATCGACCACGGTGGTGACGCCGTCGCGCAGGGTGAATCCGTCGGGCATGATGGCCCAGTCGCCCCCGGCGTAGTCGCTCTTCTTAAGACCCCAGAAGACGTGAACGTGGATGTCGATGAGTCCCGGCGTGACGTAGAGGCCGGCGACGTTGACGGTCTTAATGGC
>DASTSJ010000258.1:0-5637 GCA_035760765.1 Edaphobacter sp.
GCCGGTAGTCCGCAAGGGTGACCGTGTTCTGAAGGGGCAGGTGATCGCCGACGGTCCATGCACGGAGCAGGGCGAACTTGGTCTTGGCCGTAACGTGCTGGTGGCATTTATGCCCTGGCGCGGATACAACTTCGAGGACGCGATCCTGATCTCGGAGAAGCTGGTGAGGGAGGATTACTATACCTCGATCCACATCGAAGAGTTCGAGATCGAAGCACGCGACACGAAGCTTGGACCGGAAGAGATCACGCGCGATATTCCGAACGTCAGCGAGCACGCTCTGCGTGATCTGGACGAGTCGGGCATCATCCGTATCGGTGCGAAGATCTCGCACAACGACATCCTCGTCGGTAAGGTCACCCCGAAGGGCGAGACGCAGCTGACTCCGGAGGAGAAGCTGCTGCGTGCGATCTTCGGCGAGAAGGCCGGCGACGTTCGCGATGCTTCTCTGACCTGCCCTCCAGGAATCGAGGGAACCGTGGTCGACGTCCGCATCTTCTCCCGCAAGGGCCAGGAGAAGGACGAGCGCGCCAAGCAGATCGAGCAGGAGCAGATTGAGAAGCTGGAGCGCAACCTCGCTGATGAGATTCGTATTCTCACCGACGAGCGTCTGAAGCGCCTTGAGGCGATTTTGGGAGGCAAGGAGGTTCTTGCCGACCTGCACGACGAGCGCACCAACAAGAAGCTGCTCTCGAAGGGCGAGATTCTGAACCGCGACACCATCGAGCTGATCTCGACGCGTAATTTGAAGCGTATTCGCTACGCTGACAAGGACCCGCGCGTCAACGAGCAGATCGACGAGATCGAGGAGATGACCTCGCGCCAGATCGACGTTCTGCGCAAGATCACCAACGAGAAGATCAACAAGATGGGCAAGGGCGACGAGCTCGCGCCTGGCGTGATCAAGATGGTGAAGGTCTACATCGCCATGAAGCGCAAGCTTTCCGTCGGCGACAAGATGGCCGGACGTCACGGTAACAAGGGTGTCATCGCCCGCATTCTGCCGGAAGAGGATATGCCGTATCTTCCGGATGGAACGCCGGTCGAGATTGTTCTCAATCCGCTGGGCGTACCTTCGCGTATGAACGTCGGACAGATCCTCGAGACCCACCTTGGCTGGGCTGCGCATGAGCTCGGCAGGCAGGTTGCCGAGGCTGCCGAGAAGATGCAGTCAGCCGATGAGGTGCGCGAGCTCTTCAAGGCACGTTTCGCAGGTACCGCCGCGTTGAATCAGCTGCTGAGGCTGGACGATGAGCAGACGCTGCGCGTGGCTGCCGGCATGAAGCGCGGTATCTGGTTCGGCACGGCGGTCTTCGACGGCGCGCGTGAGAACGAGATCAAGGCACTGCTGGCTTCGGCTGGCCTGCCAAGCTCGGGCAAGAGCGAGCTGTATGACGGCATGACGGGCGATATGTTCGAACAGCCCGCCACGGTCGGCTACATCTACATGCTCAAGCTGTCTCACCTGGTCGACGACAAGATCCACGCGCGTTCGATCGGACCGTACTCGCTGATTACCCAGCAGCCGCTGGGAGGTAAGGCACAGTTCGGCGGACAGCGCTTCGGAGAGATGGAGGTCTGGGCCCTTGAAGCATACGGCGCAGCCTACATTCTGCAGGAGCTGCTGACGGCGAAGTCCGACGATGTGTATGGCCGTACGAAGATCTACGAGGCCATCGTGAAGGGCGAAGCTGCCATTGAGCCTGGCGTGCCGGAGTCGTTCAACGTGCTCATTCGTGAGCTCCAGTCGCTCTGCCTTGACGTTGAGCTGGTCAAGCAGGCGGACCAGAAGAAGCAGCCGGTGCCGACGATCGCCGCGGCCGACTAACGAACCTGAAGGCGGGGAGGTCATCAACAGGATGATCTTCCCGTCGCCACTCACCTTTCGAAGAGTGGCAAGACAACTGAAATTGAGCACCAGTACCAGAACCGCGGCAAAGCGATACGCCGGGAGTTATCGCAGAGACATTGAGTAACCGCAGCGACACGCTGCAACGGAGACGATAAATATGTTCCGCTCCAGTCCATTTGAACTAACCGGTCCGATCGCTGATTTCGACGCGATCAAGATTCAGCTTGCCAGCCCGGAAAAGATTCGCAGCTGGTCGCATGGCGAAGTAACCAAGCCGGAGACCATCAACTACCGTACCTTCAAGCCGGAGCGCGACGGCTTGTTCTGCGCTCGCATCTTCGGTCCGATCACGGACTGGGAGTGCTTGTGCGGAAAGTACAAGCGCATGAAGCACCGTGGCGTGATCTGCGACAAGTGCGGCGTCGAGGTGACGCTCTCCAAGGTTCGCCGTGAGCGCCTCGGTCACATTGAGCTGGCGTCTCCGTGCTCGCACGTGTGGTTCTTCAAGGGACTTCCTTCGCGTATCGGCCACCTCCTGGATATCTCGCTGCGCGAGCTTGAGGCCGTTCTCTACTTTGAGAGCTACGTCGTTGTCGATCCAGGCGATGCTCCGGTGAAGGAGCGCGAGGTCATCAAGGACGAGAATCGCTTCCGCGAACTCGACCAGCAGTATCGCCCCACTGGCTTCAAAGCCATGATGGGCGCCGAAGCGATCAAGGAGCTGCTGCGCCGCGTCGATGTCGCCGAGTTGGCGATTGAGCTGCGCGAGCGCATGAAGCAGGAGGCTTCGCTTCAAAAGAAGCTTAAGTACTCCAAGCGCCTGAAGATCGTTGAGGCCTTCCGCAAGTCCGACAACAAGCCGGAGTGGATGATCCTTGACGTGATCCCCGTCATCCCGCCTGAGCTTCGCCCTCTGGTGCCGCTGGACGGTGGCCGCTTTGCGACCTCGGATCTGAACGATCTGTATCGCCGCGTGATCAACCGTAACAACCGTCTGAAGAAGCTGATGGATCTTC
This sequence comes from Edaphobacter sp., assembly GCA_035760765.1. Lineage (GTDB taxonomy): Bacteria > Acidobacteriota > Terriglobia > Terriglobales > Acidobacteriaceae > Edaphobacter. The sequence continues at coordinate 2,869 of DASTSJ010000258.1, forward strand.
ACGCTCCTGAGGTCATCGTCAGGAACGAGAAGCGCATGCTGCAGGAGGCCGTCGACGCTCTGTTCGACAACGGCCGTCGTGGCCGCGTGCTGCGCGGTGCTAACAATCGTCCTCTGAAGTCGCTCTCCGATACGCTGAAGGGCAAGCAGGGCCGCTTCCGTCAGAACCTTCTGGGTAAGCGCGTCGACTACTCGGGCCGTTCCGTGATCGTGGTTGGGCCGGAGCTGAAGCTGCACCAGTGCGGACTTCCCAAGAAGATGGCGCTTGAGCTCTTCAAGCCGTTTATCTATCACCGTCTGGAGCAGACCGGGCACTGCACGACCATCAAGCAGGCCAAGGAGATGGTGGAGCTGCAGGAACCGATCGTCTGGGACATCCTGGAAGAGGTCATCAAGGATCATCCTGTTCTGCTGAACCGCGCTCCGACGCTGCACCGCCTCGGCATTCAGGCCTTCGAGCCTGTGCTCGTGGAAGGCAAGGCCATCAAGATTCATCCGCTGGTCTGCACCGCATTCAACGCGGACTTCGACGGCGACCAGATGGCTGTGCACATTCCTCTTTCGCCTGAGGCGCAGATCGAAGCCAGCGTTCTGATGCTTGCTTCGCACAACATTCTTTCGCCCGCCAGCGGACATCCGATCACCGTTCCGACGCAGGACATGGTTCTTGGTCTCTATTACCTGACCAAGTCCAAGGTGAACGCCAAGGGTGAGGGCCGTGTCTTCGCGAACATCGAAGAGGTCCTGATGGCGCTTGAAGCCGGCCAAGTGGAGACGCTGACGCCGATCCGTCTGCGCTACACCGGCCAGGTGCTCGACATGACCACTGCTTACGATGATCAGGACATCCTGCACACCGAGCCGGTCGAGTTCAACAAGCAGTACGTCAACACCACCGTTGGCCGCGCCATCCTGAACGATGCGCTTCCCGAAGGCATACCGTACATCAACGGCCTGCTGAAGAAGAAGGGAATCGGACAGCTGGTGAACTACTGCTACCTGAATCTCGGACTCGAGACGACGGTCAAGACGCTGGACCGTATTAAGGACCTGGGCTTCCGGTACGCGACCCGTTCGGGTCTGTCGGTTGGTCTGGATGACATGGTCATTCCGGCATCGAAGTACGTCGCTGTTGCCGAGGCTGAGAAGCAGGTCATCAACGTGCAGCAGCAGTACCTTGACGGTGCAATCACCAATGGTGAGCGCAACAACAAGGTCATCCAGATGTGGTCTGGCGTGACGGAAAAGGTTGCCGACGAGATGTTCGGCAACATGAAGAGGGCCGATAAGGAAGGAGCCATGAACCCGATCTACATCATGGCCGACTCCGGTGCTCGTGGTTCGAAGCAGCAGATCCGTCAGCTTTCGGGCATGCGCGGTCTGATGGCGAAGCCGTCGGGCGAAATCATCGAAACTCCGATTACCGCGAACTTCCGCGAGGGTCTGACCGTTCTGCAGTACTTCATCTCGACGCACGGCGCTCGTAAGGGCCTTGCGGATACCGCGTTGAAGACTGCTGACTCGGGTTACCTGACCCGCCGTCTGGTTGACGTGGCGCAGGATGTCATCATCTCGCAGCACGACTGCGGCACGGTGGAAGGCATCTACGTGACGCCGATCATCGAAGCCGGCGAGACCATCGAGCCCCTACGTGACCGCATCATCGGTCGCGTCTCGCTCGAGAAGCTCAAGGACTTCGAGGGCAACGTGATCGTCGATGTCAACCAGGAGATCGACGAGGAGACGGCAAGCGCAATCCAGGCTGCCGGCATTGAGAAGGTGAAGATCCGCTCCGTGCTGACCTGCGAATCCAAGCGCGGCGCCTGCATCCTGTGCTACGGCCGTAACCTTGGTTCGGGCAAGATGGTTGAGATGGGCGAAGCTGTCGGTGTCATTGCAGCGCAGTCCATTGGCGAGCCTGGAACGCAGCTCACGATGCGTACCTTCCACGTCGGTGGTACGGCTTCGCGAGTCTCCGATACGTCGCACATCGAAGCGAAGAATGCCGGAACGGTGCGCTTCATCAACCTGGTCACGGTTCGCTCGAAGGGAGGCGATCTGGTGGCGATGAACCGCAACGGTTCCGTCGCTGTGATCGACGACAAGGGGCGCGAGAAGGAGCGTTATGCGATCGTCTACGGCGCGAAGCTGAAGGTCGAGGATGGCGCAACTGTTGCTCTGGGAGATCGCCTTGGCGAGTGGGATCCTTACACCTTCTCGATCCTGACGGAGATTGCGGGTACGGTTCAGTTCAAGGACCTGCAGGAAGGCGTCACGCTGCACGAGGAGATCGACGAGGTCACAGGCCTTTCGCGTCTGGTCGTTGCGGATTCGCCGGATGAGAAGCGTCAGCCGACGATCCTCATCAAGTCACCGCAGGGCAACAAGCGTTACCTGATGCCGAGCCGCGCTCACCTGATGGTGGCCGATGGCGACGAGATCTTCCCTGGCGATGTGCTGGCGAAGATCCCGCGTGAGACGACCCGTACCAAGGACATCACCGGTGGTCTTCCGAGGGTCGTTGAACTCTTTGAGGCCCGCAAGCCGCGCGATCCTGCGATCATCTCGAAGATTGACGGTGTCGTTCGCTTCGGCGATGTCTCCAAGGGACAGCGCAAGGTGTACGTCACAGCCGACAACGGCCAGGAAGAAGAGTACTCAGTTCCGCGTGGCGTTTACGTCAACGTGCAGGAAGGCGAGCGTCTGCGTGCCGGCGACGCACTGATTGATGGTCCGCGCAACCCGCACGACATCCTTGAGGTGCTTGGCG
>DASTSJ010000259.1:0-8120 GCA_035760765.1 Edaphobacter sp.
GCAAGCATCTTTTACGTCGCCTACACGCAGAACGGCGCGGACGCAGGGAGCCGGCCCATCACCTTCTTCTTCAATGGAGGGCCCGGAGCGGCGACCATCTGGCTGCACATGGGTTCGTTTGGGCCGGTGCGGGTGGAGACCAAGAGCCCCGAAGCTACCGGACCGGCACCATATCGCTGGGTGCCGAACGAATACAGCCTGCTCGACAAGAGCGACCTGGTCTTTATCGATGCTCCACTCTGCGGATTCTCGCGGGCCGTCGGCAAGGGAACGATGAAGGACTTCGCCGGCACTGACCAGGACATACGTGCCTTCCGGCGCTTTATTGAAAGATATGTCACCGCCAACCAGCGGTGGAACTCCCCGAAGTTTCTCTTCGGCGAGTCGTACGGCACCACGCGCGCTGCAGGACTGGTCGCGGCGCTGCAGAACGATGGGATGCCCTTCAATGGTGTCGTCCTGCTCTCGTCCATCCTGAACTATGCCATCCGCAGCCCCGGCTATGACACGGAGAGTGTGAGCTATCTGCCGTCGTATGCTGCGATCGGCTATTACTACAAGAAGGTCAAGCCGACCGTATCGATGGCTGAGTGGGTGGAGCAGGCGAGGCAGTTTGCCCGAGGGCCGTACGCTCAGGCTCTCTCGAAGGGCGATCGTATTCCGCAGGCGGAGGTTGAATCCGTGGCGAGGGAACTCTCCGCCCTGACCGGTATACGGGTGGAGTATCTGAAACAGACCCGGCTTCGGTTGACGCCGGGGCGGTTTCGCGAGGAACTACTGCGGGACGATTCCCGCACTTTGGGCCGCTACGATGCTCGTTTTATGGGGTGGGACCCGGATGCAGCGGGGGAGACTCCCGGCTTCGATCCCTCGGATACAGGTATCAGCGGAGCCTTTCTGGGGGCTTTCCATGACTATATCCAAAAAGAGCTGAAGTATATGAGCCAGGAGCCCTATTACACGTCAGGCCCCGGGGTGAACCAGGCGTGGGACTTCAAGCATGAGGCTCCCGGAGAGGGACATCGGCCCCTTGCGATGCCCGATACCGCGCTTGATCTGGCGGATGCGATGCGGAAAAACCCATCCCTGCGAGTGTTTTCGGCCAATGGGTACTTCGACCTGGCGACGCCGTTTTTCGCCACGGAGTACGACCTGAACCACATGAGCCTGCCGCCTCAGCTCGTTCATCATGTCGAGTTCGGATACTATCCTGCCGGTCACATGGTCTATTTGAATGTGGACGCGTTGCGGGAGATGAAGACCGATCTTGCGAGGTTCTATGCCGAGGGGACCCATAACTGACGCAGCCAAAGAGGTTGCGGAGGACGATTGGCGGCCCCTGATTCTAGCGCACAAGCTCCTTGATTTTCAACAATTAAAGACGTAAAATCTTAATGGTCTCTTTCTCCTTTGGCGCGCATCCGGAAGGGAACCTGAGCACATAAAAATAAGAGGTACTTGCACACTATGGCGAAACGTCGTGGAAATCCGAACTGGGGCAAGCCAGAGCCGATTGGCCCTGTAGTCCCAACGGTAACATCGTTCGAGCAGGTCGTGAAAGAGTTCAAACTGACCCCTGATCAGTACATCCGGTCGACCCGGCTGCGCGAATGGGCCCGCCGTAACAAGAATTCAAAGTACATTCCCGAGGCTCTGCTGGAGGCCTGGGGCTTCGAGATCGAGTCGACCCTCTAGCGAACGAGTTCCATCCTGAAAGCGCTGCCCACAATTCGGGCGGCGTTTTCTTTTTGCGTCGAACGTATCATTAGAACCGTCGAAAGGTTGCCGGAGGATTTGGGCTTATGTTTTCTGAGGTCAGCGAGGCGGTCGCAGATATACGCGCGGGCAGGATGGTCGTGGTGATTGATGATGAGGACCGCGAGAACGAGGGAGATCTTACTCTAGCGGCCGAATTTGTCACGCCGGAGGCCATCAACTTCATGGCGAAGTACGGCCGCGGCCTGATCTGCCTTACCCTGACCGAGGAACGCGCAGATTATCTTCGCCTCGGTCCGATGACGCAGGAAAATACCTCCCGCTTCGGCACGGCCTTCACCGAGAGCATCGAAGCACGCGAAGGAGTCACGACCGGTATCTCCGCGGCCGACCGGGCCCATACGATTCGAGTTGCCATTGATCCGCAGTCGACCGCGCAGGACCTTGCTCGTCCGGGCCATGTCTTTCCGCTTCGTGCCCGCAAAGGCGGCGTACTGGTGCGCGCGGGACAGACCGAAGCTTCGGTCGATCTGGCCCGAATGGCCGGCCTGGTGCCTGCCGGTGTGATCTGCGAGATCATGAACGATGACGGTACGATGGCCCGCGTGCCTGACCTGGTGAAGTTCTGCGAGGACCATGGGCTCAAGATGGTCACCGTGGCGGACCTGATTCGCTACCGCCTGCAGAATGAGCGCTACATCCACCGGGTTGCGGAGTCCGTGATGCCCACGGCGCACGGTGAGTTCCGCATGATTGCCTACGAGAGCGAGGTCGAAGGTGGTGAGTCACACGTGGCACTGGTCTATGGCGATGTCGCGGGAGATGAGCCTGTCCCTGTGCGCGTCCACACCCACTGTCTGGCTGGCGACGTATTCGGCACAACGCTCTGCGACTGCAGGGCCGTTGTCGACAACTCGCTCAAAATAATTGCGGAGGCTGGCCGTGGTGCGCTGGTGTATCTGCACAACGGCAGCGCCGGATTCGGGATCGATCGCAGCGTCACTCCGCATCGTGTGGTCTTTCATCGAGACCATCGTGCGCGGGAGAAGCATGATGACCGTGCCCAGCGGACACTGCGGCAGGTCGGTCTGGGCGGACAGATTCTTTCCGATCTGGGAATCCACAAAATTCGGCTGCTGACCAACACTCCAACGCATGTTCCTGCTCTTCAGGGCTTCGGGATCGAGATTGTGGAGCAGGTAGCCATTCCGCTGGAAGGGGTGGCGCCTTCCGTCTGAATTGGCGCCTAAGGCTTCGTCACGACCAGCGTGAGCGTGATGCTCTGGCTGATCGGCGTTCCGCTGACGGAGCTTGCTGTGACGTTGTACCGATAGGTACCGGGCGGGGTATAGCGGAGGTTCGGATCGTCCTGCTGGATGATGACCGTTCCTCCGCTTCCACAGCCAGAGGCCAGGATCGTCGCACCGCTCAACAGCACCAGGAACAGTACGATTCTCGGACGGCGGCGGGTCCAAAGAAGTGCAAAGGGAAGCAGAAGAGCAGTCCAACGCGTTGACTGAGCGCCGTGAGCCGATGCAGCAGTCACCTTCATGACTGTGTTCAATGTGGCCTTGGATGCCTGCGCTGACGCTCCCGTCACATTCAAGGTAGACGGCAGCAAGGAGCAGGTGGCATACTGCGCTGCCTGAACCGGGGTGCAGTTCAGCACGACGCTCCCGGTAAAGCCGTTTTGCGGGGCGAGTGCGAGGTGGTAGTTCGCGGCCTGCCCGCTGACGATCTTGACCGTTGATGCGGTGGAACCTTCGACTGTGAAAGCGAAGCTCTTCGGGGCCACTCCATTGCCATTCAGGACCACAGTGAGAGGCGAGCCTGGGTCAGAGCTGGCGACTCGAAGGGCACCCTGGCGCGTGCCCGTTGCGTTGGGGGTAAACACGATGGTTAGATCGCAGCGCCCACCGGGGACGAGAGTTGCAGATGGGCAGGGTTTCTGGATCGCGTAGTCGCCTGATGTGGAGACGTTCATTCCGCTCACAGCGGCTGTCCCGTCATTGGTAATGGTAAGGGTGAGACTCGTCGAGCCTCCCATGAATGTGTCTCCGAAAGAGAGACTGCTTGGAGTCGCGAAGAGGTGAGACTGGATGCCGGTTCCCGAAAGACTAATCGCCAGAGGAAGCGTGGTGAGCGAACTGGAGATCGCCGCAGTCCCTATGCGGCCACCCGGTTGCGTTGGAGTGAAGGTGATCCGCAGAGTACAGGAAGCCGAAGCGGCTAACTGTGCTCCCGATGCAGGGCAGTTATCCTGCAGGCTGTAGTCACCTGTGGTCGTGATGCTGCGAATCGTCGCCGGGACTGCGCTGTAATTCGTGATGGTGCTCTGCAGGGTAGAGGATGAGCCGACGAGTACCTGCCCGAAGTCGAGAGCCGCAGGTGAGATTCCCAGCGTCGATGGTGTGGCAGTCCCGGACAGGCTTACAAACTCGAGCGACGTGCTCGAGTCGGAGGTGATCTCAAGTGTGCCAAGAATCTCGGAGGTTGTCTGCGCTGACAAAGCCCGAGGCGTGAACGTCAGTTTAAGGGGGCAAGTCGCTCCGGCGACGATCGTCGAACAGTCGCCGGAGACCGAGAAGTCCGGGGTGATGCGGAAGCCGGTCACGTGAATGGTCCGCGATCCGGTGTTGGAAAGGTTGATCGTTTGAGCGGGCGATGCTTCGCCAGCGCGAGTTGCGTCAAAGTGGACTGATCCCTGAGATACCGCATACGCGAAGACAGGTGCAGTATTTAAGGGCACGGTGACATACTGCGGAGTCACGGTGCCGCTCAACTGAATGAGCTCCGGGCTGGAGGCTGCGTCGCTTTCGATAACAATCGTTCCGGAGTCGGTGTTGAAGGGCGCGGGGCTGGCTCCGGTCGCCACCTGGTTCAGAGGCGAGTAGGTGATGGTGACGGCGCAGCTCTCACCGGCAGAGAGCGGTACGCCGCAGGTTGTCGTCGAAAGGAACGGCCACTCGCTGGTGACCCGGCGAACGGTCATCTGGCTCGTCCCGTTGTTCGTCAAGGTAAGGGTGCGGACCGACGCCTGGCCGGAGGGGACCTGTCCGAATGCGACGAGCTCGCCGGGGAGAAGGTCGCCGGTAACGGCGAGCGAGGCCTGCCCTGTTCCGAATCCTTTGACATAGCCAAGGCTGCTGACCTGCGTGCCGCCGCCAGTCGGTGTGCCGTGTATGGTGAGCGTTCCCGTGACTTCGCCGTTTGTCACGGGAGTAAAAGCAATCGAGAAGGCACAACTCCCGCCGGCAGCGAGGGTGGAGCAGGACTGACCGGTGAGGCTGAACTGCCGGGGCAGGCTCAGCTGAAGAGCGACTGCCTGTGCCGTCAGGTTGTTTACAAGGAACTGCCGCAGGATGCCTGAGGTTCCCGTCGATGTTGGGCCGAAGTCGCTCACCGCAGGCAGGATCTGAAGCCCGCTATCTTCGCTCGTGTAGTTGCCGGAGAGCGCCATGGAGTAGGTCGCCTGCGGAGATCCAGGAGCGCTGCTGGTGACCGGAATCGACAGCGCGGCTGAGACCTGCGCGGCCTGCGGGATGAAGTTCACGGTAATGGTGCAGGTTGATCCGACGGGCAGCGCGGCGCAGGTCGTACTTGTCTGGAAGGCAGAGGAACTGACGTTCAGCGTACCGACCACAATGTCGTATGTTCCGGTGTTGGAGACCGTGATGGTCTGCTGAGTCGCTTTTGGACTTGGCACGTTCGCAAAGATGAGGGCCGCGGGATTGAGCGACAGCCCGGGATCGGGTGAACCGTATCCGGTCAACGAGGCCTTCGCGGTCCCGCTATCCGATGCCAGCGTGAGAGTTCCTGCGGCAGGGCCAGTCGCAGTGGGCGCGAAGGCTACCTGGACGAAGCAGGAGGCGCCCGGAGCGACAGGGCCGTTGCAGGATGGGCCTCCGGTTACGTCGTTGCGAAGGACGAAGTCTCCGGAGATGGCAGGTGTGGCGAAGGTAACGCTGGATGCGGTGAGGTTGGTAAGCGTAAAGAGGCTGGGTGCGCTGGAGCTGTGCACGGCTATCGGACCGAAGTCCTGCTGGGATGGAGTGAGCAGAAGACCGGTGAGTGGGAGTGCGTCTCCTTCGAGCGCGACGGTGTACGGAGCGCCGGTGCTGGTAGATGTGAAAGTAAGCGAGCCCTGGTGAGCGCCCGCAGTCGACGGAAGGAACTGAACGCCGAGCCAGCAGTTGAGGCAGGAGCCCGTTGCCGACGACGTGAACTCCGATGAGGATGCCTGCCCGTGTCCGTAGCCGATGTCTTCCACCAGGAGCACCTTGAAGTCTCCACTCGCGGTGGCTGTCAGGCTGCTGAGAGGTTGCGCGATCTTGTACCACTCGACCAAGGGCTGACCCACTGGCGTGCTGCCAAGATCGAGCGATCCGTTATTCGCTGGCAAGATTGGAAGCGATGTTCCAGAGAGGCTGACGTAGACGGGGGTGCTCGCGGCCCCGGTTGAGACGGAGAGCAAGCCCTGCCGTGTTCCCGGCTGCGATGGCGTAAAGGTGACGACGACGGAACACGACGCACCCGCTGCCAAGCTGCCGCTGCAGTTGGTGGAGTCGATGAAGTCGCCTGTAATTGCCACACCAACTGGGAATGGCTGCGCGCCTGTGTTCGAGACAGTTGCTGTAAGCGTGCTGGCCGAGGTGCCTGTCACAACAACCGCATTCGGAAACGCGAGGGCGGTTGGGCTGACGGTGAGGCTGGGATTCACCGTTTCGCCGCTTGTGCCGGGTTGGGGAACTGTCTTTCCTTTGACAAGAACTTCGATGCCTTGATCGAGCGATAGCGTGACCGCGTCCGAGGACGTCTGCGGAGAGCTATAGTCCAGCTGGATCTGGCAAACCGTCTGTGGTTCGAGAACGGTCGGACAGCGATCCACGGCGGTGAACGGAGAGGAACCGGGCAACGCTACAGGCGAGTGAGGTAGGGCCGCGGCAGAGTTATTCGAAAGATAGAGAAAACGGGGAAGCCTCAGTCCGCCTACAAATTGCGTTCCAAAATCGATTGCAGGGGAAGATACATGCAGAGCGCTCTTCTCTGCGGATCCGGTGAGCGAAATCGAGTCTGACCCCGCGGACCAGATGGCCTGAAACGATGAAGATGCTGTCAGCGTAGAAGGCGCGGAGACCTGAGCAACCAGATGACAACTCGCCCCAGGCTGAAGCGGCTGAGAAGAGCCGAATCCGGGGCAATCTCCCGAGAGGTTAATCGTGTAGTTGGCGCTTGCCGGAAAGGAGATGGGAAGTGGCGTCGCGACAGCAGTCGTGCCGAGATTGCTGACCGTAATGGTGCGCGAGATTGGAGGATCGGAGGCATGGATGATGCCGAAATCGAGTTCGTGCGGAGCGTAGACCAGTGCCGAGGATGGACGAGCCACTGCGGGGAGCGACACCGTCTGGGGTAGGGTATTGGAGCTGGTAACGGTGAGGCTACCTGGCCCCCCATCGAGGATCAGATTGCACTCCGCTCCCGGGTTCAACTGCGTCGGGCAGTCCGTCGAGAGGATGAAACCGCTTGTGCTGATCTGAAGATTCGTCGACGCAGCAGATCCAAGATTGCGAATCAATACGTTGGGCAGGGTGTCAGTGGAGAGCGCAAGCGATGGACCAGCCGTGAGGGCGAGCTTTGTAAGGTATGCTCCCGAGCCGGCGCACGCGCTTCCGCAGTTTGTCCCCGCCGGCAGGGTGGCATCCCGTATCGTCGAGGGCAGCAGGGCAGAGGGGCTGTTCACCAGCGGAAGATCGTAGGTCTCCGTAGAGAGCAGGCTGGCGCTTGTCGTCGGTGCCGCGACTCCTGCAAAGAAGGGATTTCCAATCGAATCGAAGGCAATCGTATTGATGCTGATCGGAACTGTCGAAGTCAGCGTCGCGGATCCGCCGAAGCGGATGCTTCTGTCGACTGCCCCTTGCGAGGTGATGTGGAACCCGGCGCTGGACCCCACATTCGAAATGGATGGCACCGGCAGCAGGGGAGCCGTTAGGTCCGTAGCAACCCAGGCGGTTCCGTTTGGCGATGGCGCAATCACGGAGCGTGTACCTGGCGCCAGCAACGTGGAGGAGAGCACTTTGCTTCCATCCAGCGCCATACGCACGGCCGCCTGGTAGTTGGATGTTGCCATGGGATCTGAAACATTGGTGATGGGGAATAGGCCAGGATCGATGCCGCCGGAGAATAGGAGCGTCTGAGTCGCTGCATCGAGCGCGAGCGACGTGATGCCGCTTCCCGGAATGAATGTAGAAAAGCTGAGTCCATCGCCGGTTGCAGTCAGCCGCGTTAGAAAGCCCGAGCCGGACGCCGTGCTCTGCGGGACGACCGTCGCAACCGTAGGGTAGCCAGGCGCGTTCGTGTATCCGGCGACATAGGCATGGTCGTCGGCGTCCGCCGCAATGGCGGCT
>DASTSJ010000260.1:0-2294 GCA_035760765.1 Edaphobacter sp.
AAGGATGCGAGAGCCCGCTTCAGCAGGGTGGTCTTGCCGGTGCCGACCTCTCCGGTCAACACCGTGAACCCCTTCCGCGCCGAGATGCCATATTCCAGGCAGGCGAGAGCTTCCCTGGTGTGCGGCATCATGTAGAGAAACCGCGGATCCGGGCTGGTGCCAAAGGGACTGCTGTGAAGTTTGAAGAAGTTGTTATACATGGTCATGCGCCCGTATTCACTAGTGGCTTACCGGCCTGAAGCTCTGATCTGCGACGACCCAATCCCCACCGCCGGCGGCCTGGCGGAGGCTGGTCAGGATCGTTGGAAGCAAACGAGATCACGCCGAGGGTTGGCAGCTTGGTAAATGCCCAGACGTCGCGCTCCGAGCGAACAACGGTGTCCCTGTACTCTCTCCAGGCGACGAGGATGGTTCCGAGCACCAGGCCAGCCATGAACCCTGCGCCAACGAACACGCCCCGCTTAGGAAAGGTGGGGCTATCGGGAAGATTCGGCTGGTCCATAACGCTGAACTGCTCACCCTGCTGACGCCGTTCGAGATCGGTGGCCATCTTGGACTCGTTCATCTTCTTTAGCAAGTCGTCGTAAAACGCCTGTGCTGTCTGGTAGTCACGCGTAATGTTCTTGTACTCCTCGAGCACCATTGGGCTTGAAGAGATTCTGTCCTGGTACATCCGGATCTGGCCGGAGAGCAACGCCTGCTCGTGGCGCTTGGACTGGATGCCCTGCTCGAGCGAGCGAAGCTGGGCGCGCAGCTGCTGGACCGCCGGAGTATCGTTCCGGTTCGGAGCCGTGCTGGCAGGCGTCGTTGTCGCAGGAGCCTCCGGCTGGGCCGCAATCTTTGCCTGGAGATCCTTGATGCGACGACGTACAGAGACGACATCCGGGTAATTATCGGTGTAGCGACGGGTCAGATCCGCTTCTTCGTTCTGAAGCGTCTGGAGCTGCGCCTGCAGGGCGCCGGGGCCTGCGCTTGCATGCTCGCCCGAAGGCGTTGCCATGCCTTGCTGCTGCGCAATCATAGACTCGGTATAGCTCTTGTCCTGCTCCATGCGGCTGAGAGCCTGTGTGGTGGCGTCCAGCTGCGTGTTGAGACTGGTCAACATGTTCATGTTGGGGGTCTCTTCGCCCGGCAGGCGACCCATGTACTTGGACTGGAAGGCGGCGAGCTTGGCGTCCTGCTCGTCGAGAGCACGCTTGGCGTCAGCCAGCTGGCTCTTCAGGAACTCCGTCGTTCCTTCAACGGTCTGCGCACGCGCATTCAGGTTGGCAGTGACGAACAGCGAGGCGATCTCGCCGCACACCTGCTGCGCCGTGTGCGGATCGGAGTCCATATAGGAGATGAAGAAGCCTGGCAGCCCGCCGGTATTGGCCATCTCCGACCGGATCGGCTTGATGTCGATGTTCTTCCGAACCTGATCGATCCGGTCATCCATGGACATCTTCTTGTTGCCGTACAGGTTGAACCGCTCAATGATCGGCTCCAGGCGCGACCGGCTGAGGATCTGCTCCTTCATCGAGGCGAGACGAGCCGTGATGTCTTCCACCACGACGGGCCTGACATAATCGTCCGGCACCTTCTGCTGCTCGACGAGAATCAGCGTCTGAGAGATGTAACGCGGAGACACGACATAGGTCAGCGCGAACCCCGCCAAGGCAAACAGGATCGCAGGAACGGCGATGATCCAGCCTCTGCGCTTCAGAATCCCTAAATAATCGTCCACATTGAGAGTACGATGTCCAAGCATAATTAGCTCCTTAGAACTCCCCGAGACGGGTAGCACGTGGCGTCCACGAGACTCCGATTCCGAAGATGTGCGACATACCGTTGAAGGCGTTTGGAACCAGCACGCCCTGATTGAAGGACTGGTTCTGCGCCGTGTAGCTGGCGTAACCGGAGAGGGTCCGGCTGAATCCGTGGGTCACCTGCAGAATTCCGTATTCCGTGTTCGTGATTCCATTGACCGAGTTCACTGTCGAGATCGCGAGCAGGCCGCTGGTTCGCGTGTAGACCACAGAGGCCGAACCGGCCCATCGCGCATTGAACGTCCGGGTTGCCGTGCCGTTGACTGTATCCGACAGCGCTCCCGGCTGTACGCCGGATCCACCGTTGACGCCGTGCATGTAACGCACGTTGTAGTCAGCAAGCTTCCGGTTGTAGTCCACCCCGGCATTCATGTAAAAGTTGAGCTGATTGGGAATTAATGGTGCCGCCGAACTCTGAATCCACATCGGGCCCGCCGAAACGTCCGTCGAAAGGGAACGCGTCCACCGCCGGGTGTAGGCAAGATTGAC
>DASTSJ010000261.1:0-2158 GCA_035760765.1 Edaphobacter sp.
TCCAGCTCCGGCTGGATGTGCGTGTCCGTGAGGAAGAGAAAGGTAAATGGCTCGGCTTGTGGAGCGGCCTGAAGAGCAGACGGTGCAGCGGCAGCGACGCCAGTGGCGCCAAGGAGGGCAAGGAACTCGCGGCGGGTAGTCACGCCGCCATCTTATGACGGATGTGTGACAGGAGAAAGAACCTGGAAACCGGAAATCTAAATATCGCCAGTCGTAGCAGATAGATACAGCGGGAAAGTTTAGAATTGATCCATGAAGTATCTGGTGGCTCTGCTCGCGGTCGCTGGCATCGTTGTGTCTTCGATGGCCCTGCATGTGCATTACATGGATCCCTCGCAGGCGCCGCCCTGCGCCGTGACGGAGAGGTTCGATTGCGGTGCGGTGAATCACAGCCGATTTGCGGTCTTCCCTCCGCGCAGCTTCGATGAGCCTCCGACGGGCGGTCATCATATTCCGATCGCCACCATTGGAATCGTCGGCTATGTCCTGATTGCAGCGTTTGTGCTGGCAGGATGGTGGTGGCTGGCCTTCCAGGTCTCGCTGATCGGTTTTCTCTGCGCCTGCTTCCTCAGCTATCTCGAGGCGTTCGTTCTGGAGAAATGGTGCATCTACTGCTTATGGTCACAAGGTATTCTGACGGCAATTCTGCTGCTTACAGCAGTGATGCTTGCTATGCGGACCTTGCGAACACGACGGTATGCGCGGTAGAAAGGTGGACTTCGACGGATGTGGCCTAGAGTGCTGAAGCAGCTTGTGGAGCTGTTACCCCATATTTCCCGGCTGGTGCCTCTCGCGGAACGCTACTTTTCTACCAAGGCATCGGGAGACCGCTCCAATGAGCTTGCGCTGGCCGCGCTCGCCGAGGGCATGCAGGCAGACCTGGGGCAGGTCACGAAGTCCCATGCAGGGCTGTACCGCCAGATCCAGGAGCAGGGAGCGCTGATTGGCGGGGTTCGCGACGAAGTGCGCCAGGCTCGCGCAGCTCTGGATAGCTCGGAACGCAAGATCATTGCCTTGGAAGAGCGGGTGAACTCACTGCAACTCTGGATCCGAGTAGGCGTGAGTGTGGTCGTCGTCCTTCTTCTGGTCATTCTAGGACTGATGCTCAGCAGAGCGTAGCTTCCCGCAGAGAGGGCGTAAAATTGAACCATGGGAATCAGCCGCGAAGAGGCCCTGGACTGCTTCAGGAGCGATGATCTAATCGGGATTGGCATGGAGGCCGATGCGGTTCGCCGCCGGCTGCATCCTGAGGGCGTCGTCAGCTACATCATCGATCGCAACATCAACTACACCAACTTCTGCACGGAGTACTGCACCTTCTGCGCCTTTTATCGCCCTTTGAAGGGAAAGATGGCGGCGGAGGGCTACATCCTCGATTTCGAGACGATCTATCAGAAGATCGCCGAGACGGTGGAGATGGGCGGGACCGGCGTGTTGATGCAGGGCGGCCTGCACCCCGATCTGAAGATCGACTGGTTCGAGAAGCTGTTTCGCGGCATCAAGGAGAGATTCCCTCAGGTCTGGCTGCATTGCCTCTCGGCGAGCGAGATCCTTGCCATCGCTGAGTATTCAGAGCTGAGCCTGCGGGACACGATTATGCGCCTGCGCGATGCGGGACTGCAGTCGATTCCCGGCGGCGGGGCCGAGATCCTGGATGATGAAGTGCGTCATCGGATTGCGCGGCTGAAGTGTAAGACGGAAGACTGGGTGAGCGTCCATCGCACGGCGCACGAGCTGGGGATGCGGACCACTGCGACCATGATGTTCGGGGTGGGCGAAACGTTCGAGCAGCGCGTGAATCACTTTGAGGTGGTTCGGCGCCTGCAGGAGGAGACAGGCGGATTTACGGCATTCATCCCCTGGAGCTTCCAGCCCAACAATACGGCGCTGGGTGGCCGCGGCTGGGACGAGGCGACCTCGGTCGAGTACCTGAAGACGCTGGCGATCTCGCGGATGTACCTGGACAACATCGAAAATGTGCAGTCGAGCTGGGTGACACAGGGTCTGAAGGTGCTTCAGATGGGTCTGCGCTTTGGTGGCAACGATGTGGGCTCGGTCATGCTGGAGGAGAACGTCGTGAAGGCGGCCGGAACTGCGAACTGCACGACGGAGGAAGAGCTGCGGCGGATTATCCGCGATGCCGGCTTCAAGCCAGTGC
>DASTSJ010000262.1:0-3585 GCA_035760765.1 Edaphobacter sp.
CGCAAGCAAGTCGGGCTCGCTTTCATCGACGAACTCCGCTGCTGATAGTCAGAATTCCAGCCTTTCGAGTTCAGCGAATGCGTCGAAGAGTGCGGGATCGACTATGTCTGCGAACGCTTCGGCGTCGAAGAGCGCGAATGCATCTCTTGCGACCGATGCAACGGCTTCGAAGAGTTCCAACAGCAGCCAAGCGGCCAACAGCTCCATGTCTTCGAGCGCATACAAGAATGCCAGTGCCGCGAATAACAACGCGGCGACGGGTAGCAATTCAGGAACCAGCTCTGCGACAAACAACGCTACCTCCAACACCAACTCCACCAGCAACACCGTTGCTGCCGGAACTGGCGGAGCAGCCGGCAACTCCGGTAATACCTCCTACGGAAACTCGGCGAACAGCGGGACCAACACTTCTTCCTCCAACGGTACAACCGCCGACAGCTTGTCTGCTTACAATGGCGCTTCCGGAACAAACGGAAGTTCCACGACATCGGGGACGAACTCCTCGACGATGAATTCGAGTGGCAATCAGGCGGCCAGTCAGACTGCCGCTGCCAGCCAGAATTCCTCTGCAGGCGATACAAATGCTGCAAATTCGGCTTCCAACAGCTCCGCGAACAAAGCATCGAACAGCTCGAATTCGCTGAACTCCGCCAATAGCCAGGCGGCGAACTCCGCGAATTCGCAGAGTGCTTCGAACAACAAATCCTCCAGCAGTTCCAATTCGATGAATGCTTCAGCGAGCAAGTCGGCGAACAAGTCGGCATCGCTGAATACATCGAACTCTGAGAATGCTTCGCTCGCTCATAACGAGTCGTCTTCAGAGGCAAAGGCGATGAATACGTCGCATTCCACCAGCGAAGCGCTCTCTACATCGCAGAGCGAGAGTGCCAGTCTGGCAACCAGCACTTCGAAGTCGAACTCGAAGTCGTCGTCGAGCCACACCGTCCAATCCATGGACATGACATACGACAAGCAGGGCGCCGTCGCGTTTGACTCCGCCAGCGGGAAGTATGTGGCGGTCGATGGATCGACGGTAACTGCCACCAACAACTACACGGTCGCATTGGCTGGCAGCGCTCTGCAGAATGCAAAGGCGCTGAACATCGTTAACGCGGCTGGTGGCATGGTCTCCAACGGAGTGAACGTTGCACGTACGTCCAACCTGAACTCCGCACCCATGATTATGCAGTCCAACACCATCAGCCAGGTTCGCTAGAGGAGCGCCAGACGGCCTGCATGGAATCTTTCAGGTTCCTGCAGGCTGCCTGGCTCCTCCTTCACAGGAGCAAGGTATGCGACGAATTCTTGTGATCGCGACTCTGGCGACGCTGACCTCAGCAGGTCCGGCGGTAGCAGGTGCTCAAACGCCTGCTGCCGCTAAAGCTCACAGACCAACCGTGACGAAGGCGAAGCCTCTCAGTGACGCCGCTCTCGACCAGGTGACAGCCGGTGGTGTTTCGGCTGGCATCTCCGATGGCGCCGTTCACTTTGAGGGCCAGACACCTACGGCCAACGGTCTGGTTTCGAGCACAGGCTCTCTTGCCCTTCAGAGTGGACCTATCGCAGGCAACACCATGGGAACACTCAGCCTGAATGGCAATGCACAGCAGAATCTGAGTTCGCTGGTAAATATCAATGCCGTGAACTCGAAGATCAATGTCCTGCTGAATCTCAACGTCAACATCAACTCGACTGTGTCGACGCTGACGCAGTCCAATCTGAACGGAAGACCCTGATGTTCTCCCCTGCCGCATGGTTTCGGCCCTGGTTCAGGACGCTCGTACTAGCGATGTCGAGCGCTCTACTGTTCCCTGCATCTGCGTTCTCCCAAACCAGAGAGAACGCAGATGAGCAGGGGGGCAAACGAATCCGCAGCCTTCAGGAGATTCGCGGCGAGGGCGTGGTCCGGCAGAAGTGGGATATGAGCTGTGGAGCTGCAGCCCTGAGCACGCTGCTGACCTATGAATTCAAGGACAACACGCCTGAGACCGCAATTGTTGTGTGGATTCTCCATCGCGTCGATCCTGTGAAGGTTCGCGCGCGCGGAGGTTTCTCTCTGCTCGACCTGAAGCGCTTCGCCCAGGCGCGCGGCTACCACGCTGAAGGCTACGCCGGCATGTCGCTTGAAGAGCTGGCGTCTCAGAAGACCTCCGTCATCGTTCCCGTTCGTTTGAAAGGTTTCGATCACTTCATCGTCGTGCACAGAATTGTGAACGGCAGAGTGATCATCGCCGATCCGGGCTTCGGCAACCTGACCATGAAGGTCGACCGCTTTCAGCACCTATGGAAGGAAGGAATCGTCTTCATCGTTCATCCGCCAACCGACCTGATGCTCACGGAAAAACGACCCACCATCGCCTCTCGCACCATTCCGGACGCGACCATCATCCAGCGGGAGATTGGCGTCGCGATTCCTCCTAATTACCTCTACTGATATCGAAGGCAAGATCGATGCGCATGACAACACTTGAGCGGTACGTTGCAGCACTTCTTCTCTGCTGCCTTTTCTGGCCGACCACGGTGACGCAGGCCCAGGAACACAGCCCTTCACCTCAACCACAGACGCGCCAGCAACCGACGAATCCGCCGACATCTATGACGGCACAAGAGTCTCTGCTGGCTGCCGTCAACCAGCGGCTGAATGATGCTCTCCGAGAGCGCGATGCCATTATCCGCAATTTGCTGGAGCGCGTTCAGGAGCTTGAGTGGAGAGTCAACGGTGGATTCACGACTTCGCCCAAAGACCTCATCGCCAAACCTGTCTCCGCGGCGTCATCCTCGGCTCCAGCATCACCCGCCCCGCGGATGGGTGCCGCCGCTGCCGTAACCTCCGTCGTGACCAACTCCGGTTACGACGCCGAAGAACGGCAGGCGAGCCAGGCCCTCGACCAGGCGCTGATCGTCCGTGGCGGTCTGCTGCTACCTTCCGGCATGGTGGAGTTCGATAACAACACGTCCTATTTCAGCTCTACGTCGGATCGGATCAATATCGACGGGTTTGCGATCCTCCCTGTTCTGGTAGTCGGCGATATTGCATCGCAACGGGTTCGCAAAGACCTTCTGCTCCCCACCTTTTCGACCCGGTTAGGACTTCCGCAGAAGCTGCAGTTTGAAGCGTATATCCCATACGGGTACGAGGTGAACCGGACGGTCGACGTCAATAACAAGCAGACGAATCAGAGCACTTTCGGGCTGGGCGATGTCACCTTCGGGCTGTCTCGTCAGTTGACCCTGGAGCATGGCCGCGTTCCGGACCTGCTGGCGAATGTTCGGTTCAAGACGACGACCGGCATCGACAGCTTCAACCTGAACAGCAGTCAGACGGCACTGGGCACGGGCTTCTACGCCGTTCAAGGCAATCTGACAGCGGCTAAGTCCAACGATCCCGTCGTGATGTTCGGCAATCTGTCTTACACGGCGAATCTCAACGGAACGCATTCCATTCCTGCCAATGACCCGAACAATCCGGGATTGATGATCCCCGGTCACTTCAAACCAGGCGACTCCATCGGATTCCAGTTGGGATCCATCCTCTCTCTCAACCCTGAGACGTCCATGACCATAGGTTGGGATCAGCGATTCACC
>DASTSJ010000263.1:0-10750 GCA_035760765.1 Edaphobacter sp.
CCCCACCGTCTCGATCAGGATCTTTCCTCGTCCTGATGTCTCGATCACCTCGCAGACATCCTCAACCGGCCTCGCCAGCCCCCCCATCTCGCCCCGCGATGCCATGCTCCGAACGTAGATATCCTCATTCCCTGCAGGCTCGCGCATCCGGATCCGGTCTCCCAGAAGAGCTCCGCCTGTATAAGGACTGGTCGGATCGATCGCCACCACGCCGACTTTCTCTCCCCTGCTCGTCAGCCAGCGGGCCATCTGGTCGACCAGCGTGCTCTTCCCCGCCCCAGGCGGTCCCGTCACCCCCATGCGCAGCGCTCGCGGAGAAGCAGCTTTCCTGCAGCGCATCAGCAGATCCTTTGCGCCATCGGCTCCGTCTTCGATCAGCGAGATCGCGCGCGCCAGCGTACGCACGTCCCCGCTCCGAAGGCGCTCAAACATCGCCTCCAGATCTCCCGCTCTTGATCCTTCCCCGCTCACCAGTGCGATCATAACCCGCAGCCCAGAAACCACGTACCATCAGCGCCTCCAAAAGCTTGCATACATGAACATCTACTTTCACCTATAATTCGCATGCCGTTAAATCATCACAAAGGATTGCCCGTGAATCTTCTGCATCGCAGCATCGCAACCGGACTCCTGTTTGCCTCCTCAGCTTCACTCGGCCTGGCCCAGCTTCAGGGAAGCAAGCCCGACGCGACCCCAATCAATCATCCGGTCCCCGCCATTCAGGACACCGAGACTCCAGCCCAGCGCGATGCCCGCATGGCCTGGTGGCGCGATGCCCGATTCGGCATGTTCATTCACTGGGGCCTCTACTCCATCCCCGCAGGTGAGTGGCACGGCAAGCGCACCACACACATCGGCGAATGGATCATGAACGATCTCTCCATCCCTGTCGCCGACTACAAGGCACTGGCCAAGCAGTTCAACCCCACCGGCTTCTCCGCACACGACATTGTCGCCCTCGCCAAAGGCGCCGGCATGAAGTACATCGTCATCACCTCCAAGCACCACGATGGCTTCGCCATGTTCGATTCCAAGGCGGATCCCTTTAACATCGTCGCCGCCACCCCGTTTCATCGCGATCCCCTCAAGGAACTCGCTGAAGAATGCCGCAAGCAGGGCATCAAGCTCGGCTTCTACTACTCGCAGGCGCAGGATTGGACCGCCCCCGGAGGCGCCGCCATCGTTCGTGACGGCCACAACAAAGAGACCGGCCACTGGGATCCCGCCCAGGATGGCTCCTTTGACGAGTACCTCCACAAAAAAGCCATCCCTCAGATGGAAGAACTGTTGAACAACTACAAGAACTATCCGGTCGTCGTCTGGTTCGATACTCCCACCAAGATGATGACTCCTGAGCGTGCCGCCGAGATCGTCAAGCTCCTCAACAAGCATCCCAACCTGATCTGGAACAATCGCCTCGGAGGAACCTACAAGGGAGATACCGAGACCCCGGAGCAGTACATTCCCGCACAGGGCTATCCAGGCCGCGATTGGGAGTCCTGCATGACCATCAACGACACCTGGGGCTACAAGTCGTTCGATACCAACTTCAAGTCCTCTGAGACCCTCATTCGTAACCTCATCGATATCGCTTCCAAGGGCGGCAACTATCTCCTCAACATCGGTCCCGACTCCAAGGGAATCGCCCCCCAGCCTGAGGTGGATCGCCTCCACGACATGGGCAAATGGATGAAGGTCAATGGCGAGGCCATCTACGGAACCCAGGCCACCATCTTCGACACTCCCACAGGAACTTTCTCAACCACTGAAAAAGGCCG
The DNA here is from genome assembly GCA_035760765.1 of Edaphobacter sp. Taxonomy (GTDB): domain Bacteria; phylum Acidobacteriota; class Terriglobia; order Terriglobales; family Acidobacteriaceae; genus Edaphobacter. The sequence goes on from DASTSJ010000263.1 coordinate 1,779, forward strand.
TGACGGAAAGCCGAAGTTCATCCCCACCTGGGACTGGCGCTCCACCACCAAGGGCAACAAGGTCTATGTCGAGATCTTCAACTGGAAGGGTCACTTCCACGTAGACAAGATGCCTCGCAAAGTCACCGGAGCCTACCTGCTCGCCGACTCGGCTCACAAGCCCCTCAAGTTCACCCAGAAGGGCACAGCACTCGATGTCGACCTTCCGGCACAGGCTCTCGACCCGGTTGCTACCGTCCTCGTCCTCAACACAACAAAGTAGTTACTGCGGCCCGGACCTCAAATCCGGGCCGCCCCCTCATCCCCTGCCGGTTCTCACCCTCCACGCTTCCAGCCCTTCACTGAATCCCGCACTCCACTAAATCCAGCCAAGCCACAATCTGAACGCACCGTCATTCTGAGCCGCAGGCGAAGAATCCCTGTCTTTCTTTGCAGAATTCTTGCCCCCCGCGCACCGAGCCTAGTCACCCCAATCGGGTGCCCCATCTTCGGCGCGAAGCGCCTAAGGTGGGCTCATTTCCGGCAAAGCGCGAACCGTCTCCCTGGGAGAAACCTCTACAAGCCGTCGTTCTAAGCGAAGCTCCCACCGGAGCGCAGTCGAAGGCACCGCAAGGCACCAATTGGAAGGACCACCTCCATCACCATCGCTCTCGTTTGCTCCCTTGACACACACAGCGTGCGAACAGCTATTCTCATCCAGAACCGAAACGCTCTAAACTCCAACGGCCTAAGCGGCCCTTTCCCAGCAATGGTCTGACCTGCATTGCCGCCGGAGCTTTGATTTACATGTCGACGAATTCAACCACCAGCCCCGCAACCCAGGACTTCACCGTCTCGGCTCCCGACAAGTCCAATGTTCGATGGTTTGTCTGCTTTCTGCTCTTCCTCGCAACAACCATCAACTACATGGACCGCTCGGTGTTTTCGCTTATCGAGCCGCTTCTGCACCTCAACTTCATGGGCTGGGTTCCCGGTGTCGACGCGGCCCATCAGACCGTCTACAACATCAACTACGGCCGTATCCTTATCTGCTTCCAGGTCGCTTACGGCGTGGGCTTCCTCTTTGCCGGCCGCATCATCGACAGGCTCGGCACCAAAACCGGATACGCCATCGCCATTCTGATGTGGGGTTGTGCCTCCATCAGTCATTCCATCGTTGGCAGCGTCGCGGGTTTCTGCATCGCCCGCATCTTCCTCGGCCTGGGTGAATCCGGAAACTTCCCCGCCGCCATCAAGGCCACCACGGAGTGGTTCCCTTCGGAAGAACGCGCTCTGGCCACCGGCCTCTTCAACTCCGGCTCAAACGCCTCTGCCTTCGTCGCGCCTGTGCTCATCGCCGCCGTCACCATGCGCTGGGGTTGGAACGCAGCCTTCATCACCACCGGATCCATGGGCTTGATCTGGTGTGTCATCTGGCTGCTCTTCCCCTACAACCGGCTTCGCCGCGGCAATACGCAGACGCAGGCGAACCTCGCCCCCGTTACCCGAGGCAAGCCCATCTACTCCGTGCTGGTCCGCCACCGCGGCTTCTGGGCCTTCTGTCTCGGAAAAGGGCTGACCGATCCCATCTGGTGGTTCTATCTCTTCTATCTGCCCAAGTTCCTCAACGACAACTACGGTCTCGATCTGAATCACGTCAAGTATCCGCTCATCGTCATCTACACCGTAGCCAGCATCGGATCCATCGCAGGCGGCTGGCTCTCCGGCTTCCGCATGAAGCACGGCCATAGCGTCAACTCCGGCCGCAAGTTCGCCATGCTCGTCTGCGCCCTCTGCGTGCTGCCCATCATGCTTGTCCCGCACATGAAGACCATCTCACCAAATAACGCGTGGCCCGCAATCGCTCTGTTCTGCCTTGCAACGGCTGCCCATCAGGGCTGGTCGGCAAATCTCTTCTCCACCCCGACCGACATGTTCCCCTCGACGAGCGTCAGCACGGTCGTCGGTATCGGCGGAGCAGCAGGAGCGGCAGGTGGCGCTATCTTCACCTGGATCGTCTCCCACTACTTCTCACTCCACCCGCTCCCGATCTTCGCGCTCGCCGGCTTCGCCTACGTAACTGCACTGGCCATCTTCCAGCTTCTGGTACCGCGCCTCGGCCAGCCGCAGACCGCCTGATCGTTATGGCTTCACAGACGTTGAAAGGCCCGGTGCAAACCGGGCCTTGTTATTCCCACCTGCTTATTCCCCCCGCCATTCCATCTCCTCTTAGCGCCGTCATTCTGAGCGTAGCGAAGAATCCCTGTCTTTCTTTGCAGGATTCCCATTCATCTATATCTTCAAACACGTCACAGGCCCAGGGTGGTGCCCCATCTTCGACGCAGCTTCATCGCGCCTAAGGTGGGCCATTTGAGCGAAGCTCAAAACCGCCTCGCTTAAGGGCACGGCTTCAGCCGTGCCGAAGAAAATCCAGAAAAGGGGCTTCAGCCCCTGAGGTCCGCATTTTCAACCTCCAGCCAATCCCGATCACCTTCATCCAAACGAACCGTCGTACCATAGAGCCCAGAGCATGTCCGCCCAGACTCCAATCCGACTCGCAGCCATGTTCTGCATCGCGATTCCGGCGTTCGCTCAATCCCCCCTGGCTCCTCGGGCCGCCCAGCTTCCCTCCACTCCAACGACGGCTCCTGTGACGCAACCCCAACCGGCTCTCCCGAACCGCCCTCAGATCAGCTACATCAACCACAAGCTCACCGTCCAGGCCAACAACTCCAGCCTCAACCAGATCCTGCACGAGATCTCGCAGCTCACCGGGATTGCGATCACGGGCGGAGTGGCAGAAGAAAGAGTCTTCGGCAGCTACGGCCCGGGAAGCCTCTCTCAGGTCCTCAACGATCTGCTCGACGGAACCTCCAGCAACATGCTGTTTGTCTCAAGCGTCGACAACAAGCCAGCCCAGCTCATCCTGACTCCTCGCACCGGAGGCGCAACCCCGCCCAATCCCAACGCAATGCGTTTCAACAACGCCGAAGCCGATACCGACGACAATCCTGCCGTCAACCCGCCGGAGCCCCCCGACACGTCGAGCGCACCGGCACCCCAGGCACCCCCACCCACACCTCAGCCCGCGATGCAATCCGGCATGCAATCAGGCGCACCCGGCACCCCCGCAACCGGGAGCACGACCGACTCCAACCAGCAGTCCCCTAACGGAGTCCGCACCCCGCAGCAGATCTTCGATCAGCTCATGAAGCTCCGCCAGCAGCAACACCCACAAACTCAGTAGGGGCCTCTGAGTTAGAGCGTGGGACAGTGTCAGCAGAGCGAAGCAGAACCCTCGTTATCTGTATCACTTCCGGAGCAAAGCACAGCCTTCCTTACCCGTATCACTTCAGGAGCAAAGCACAGCCTTCCTTATCCGTGTCATTCCTGGAGCAAATGCAGCCCTGCTCGCCCATGTGGTTCCTGGAGCAAATTACTGCCTCCTCACCCCTGTCTCTTCGGAAGCAGAGCACAGCCCTACTCACCCATGTCATCCTGAGCGAAGCGCAGCGAAGTCGAAGGATCTGCGGTTTTGACTAGCCGAGCTGGCGACAAAAACATCCTGTCAAGCCCCCCTCCCCGCTAACCCCAATAATCTAAGCAAGATGCGAGCTGCCGATTTGACCGATGCGGCCTGCTATTCTTGAAATAGGCGCCGCAAAAGCTGCTCGCTCCTGCCCCCTACGCCTTTGCTTTCAAGAATTTAGTCGTAAACCTTTTCGTTTCAAGACTTTGCACCGAGAGTCCGGGGCTAACCCTAGGCTTTAGAAGACTTTGCGCGAAAACGTGCAGGGCACTAGCTTCCGGCAACCCGTGGCGGAGCCACAACAGCACGGGCCTGCTTCTCCGCGGCCACTTGGCGGGCGTGGATCCGAAAGAGTCGAAACATGGTTGTGCAGATTGCGTAAGCGACAAGGACGCCCACTGCCAGAGATGCCAGAACGGCGGAGATAAGAACGATCGACGAGTTCACTGCTACGACTCCCTTTGGCTACGCAGCTTTCAGCGGCAATCGTTCTACTGAATCAGCTTCGCATCTTCTACTGTGATGCAAACCTCCCGAAAAATACAATGCCCCTTCCAGTGGCGCATGTTGAATCTCTGGGTACATTTACCCGATTTGGAACCGGCTCGCACAGGACGCAGGCAGCAATTGAGCTGGCCACCGCATGGCACGCGTGGCCGGTAAATGCCGTATCCTAGATACTTGGCCGCAAAGCCTCCAACTTCGTCTATGGGCACCGAAATCACTCCCCGCACCCCGCAGGGCATCACCCACATCACCGTGCGCGGAGCGCGGCAGCACAACCTGCGCAACGTCTCGGTCTCCATCCCGCGCAACACCCTGACGGTGGTGACCGGACTGTCCGGCTCCGGCAAATCGTCCCTCGCCTTCGACACCATCTACGCCGAAGGCCAGCGCCGCTACGTCGAGACCCTCTCGGCCTACGCCCGCCAGTTCCTCGACCAGATGGAGCGGCCCGACGTGGACTCCATCGATGGCCTCAGCCCGGCGATCTCGATCGAGCAGAAGACGACCTCGCGCTCCCCGCGCTCGACCGTCGGAACCATCACCGAGATATACGACTACCTCCGTCTCCTCTACGCCTCGGTCGGTCAGCCGCACTGCCCCAACTGCCACCGGCCCATCTCCCGCCAGAGCGCCGACCAGATCGTCGAACGGATCGTCGCCCTCGCGCCCGGCGAGCGCATCACGATCATGGCCCCGATCGTCCGGGGCCGCAAAGGCGAGTTCCGCGAAGAGCTCGAGGCCCTAGACCAGCAGGGCTTCCGCGCCCGCGTCGACGGCGAGATGATCGAGATCACCGAGGGCATGCGCCTCGAAAAGCGCAAGAACCACACCATCGAAGCCATCGTCGATCGAATCATCCTCAAGCCTGTCTCACCGACAGAAGCGGGTGCCACATCTTCGGCTCGGGACGACGCAAGTCGGCACGAGACTAAGGTCGGTTCGCCGAAGTACGACACGCGCCGGCTCGAAGCCTCGGTAGCCAAGGCCCTGCAGATGGCGAACGGCCTGGTCCTCATCGGCCTCCAGGATCCAGTCACCCGCAAGCAGGAAGAGACGCTCTACTCCTCCTCGATGGCCTGCCCGGACTGTGGCATCAACGTTCCCAAGCTCGAGCCGCGCAGCTTCTCGTTCAACTCCGCCTACGGCGCCTGCCCCGAGTGCCACGGCCTTGGCTCGATCTACGACTTCGATCCGGCCAAGACGATCACCGACTGGTCCAAGCCACTGCTCGACGGTGCGATGGGGCCGGGCTCAGCATCGCAGTACCTTCTACGCCTCATCAAGCTGGCAGCAGAAAAATACAAGATCGACATCCGTAAGCCCTTCGAGCAGCTCACGACCGAGCAGCAGAACTTGTTCCTCTACGGTCCTCCCAAGGGCGAAGCAGGGCGAACCGGCTTCCACGGCATCTTCGCTTACCTGCGCGCAAATCTCGAGGACACAAAGTCCGAAGGTTACCGCGAGTACATGATGCAGTACATGTCCGCGACCAACTGCCCGCGCTGCCAGGGCAAGCGTCTGCGGCCGGAATCGCTCGCCGTCACCGTCAACGGAGAGTCCATCGCTGACTTCACCGGGCTCTCTCTGGTAAGGGCGCTCGAGCACGCGCGCACGATGAAGTTTACGGGCCGCGAGCAGCTGATCGCTGACCGTCTGCAGCGCGAGGTCATCGAGCGGCTGGAGTTCCTCAACGCCGTCGGCCTCGGCTATCTCTCGCTCGACCGCTCTGCCGCGACGCTCTCCGGCGGCGAAGGTCAGCGCATCCGGCTCGCGACACAGATCGGTTCGCGGCTGCGTGGAGTCCTCTACGTACTTGATGAGCCGTCGATCGGGCTGCATCAACGTGACAATCAGCGCCTTATCACCGCACTTGAGAACCTGCGCGATCTCGGCAACACCGTGCTCGTGGTGGAGCACGATGAAGACACAATCCGTAAGGCGAACTACGTCCTCGACCTGGGTCCGGGGGCCGGTAAAAACGGCGGTCACCTAATCGCCGACGGCACGCCCGACCAGATTATGGAGAACGATGCCTCCGTCACCGGGCAGTACCTTGCGGGAAAGATTGAGATCGTCGCCCGCAAGGAACCGCGGCCTCTTACCGGCAACTGGATCACGGTCGAGAACGCGCACGCCCACAACCTGAAGAACGTTACGGCTCATTTCCCCCTAGGCGTCATGACGGTCGTGACCGGCGTCTCCGGCTCGGGCAAGAGTACCCTGGTCAACGACATTCTGTACCGCGCACTCGCCAAGGAGCTTTATGGCTCTCGCGAAGAGCCGGGTCAGCATGGCCGCGTGCGCGGCATCTCGCAGATCGACAAGGTCATTGAGATCGATCAGTCTCCCATCGGCCGCACCCCGCGGTCAAACCCCGCAACCTATACCGGGGTCTTCTCGGCGATCCGCGACTTATTTGCCATGTTGCCGGAATCGCGCGAGCGCGGCTATAAGCCGGGGCGCTTCAGCTTCAACGTGCAGGGTGGACGATGCGAGGCGTGTCAGGGCGAGGGTCAGCGCCGCATCGAGATGAACTTCCTGCCCGACGTCTACGTGCAGTGCGAGGTCTGCAACGGACGTCGCTACAACCAGGAGACCCTGGCGGTAAAGTTCAACGGCTACTCCATCGCTGACCTGCTGGATCTCGCAATTGAAGACGCCGTTCCTGTTCTCAAGGACATTCCCGCGGTCAACCAGCGCCTGCAGACGCTGGTTGACGTTGGCCTCGGCTACATCCATCTGGGTCAGTCCGCCACAACGCTCTCGGGCGGCGAAGCCCAGCGCATGAAGCTCGCCCGTGAGCTCTCAAAGCGCCAGACCGGCCGCACGCTTTACCTGCTGGACGAGCCGACGACCGGCCTGCACTTCGACGATGTGCGCAAGCTGCTCGATGTGCTGCACCGCCTTACCGATCTCGGCAATACGGTCATCATCATCGAGCACAACCTCGACATCATTCGGAACGCCGATTACATCCTCGACCTCGGCCCTGAGGGCGGTGAGGGCGGTGGGCAAGTCATCGCGCACGGCACACCAGAGCAGGTGGCAACCGTCAAAGGTTCGCACACGGCTGAGTTCCTCGCCCGGCATTACGATCCAGAGATTCTGGCGAACCGTAACGGCGCCAGCCACTCCGGGCCGCAGCCAGCCAGCATCGGCGCCGCCGCCGATCCCGAAAAGAAGGCGAAGGGCAAGTTCGTCGCGCCGGAAAAGAAAACGGGCGTGCCTACGGCACGCGCAGCTAAACTGACCGAGACAGAAGATTCGCCTAAGCCAAAGAAATCTGCCAAGGCGGCAAAAAAGACTGCCACGAAATCGACAAAGAAGAAGGCATGAGCCAACCTGCCACACCTCCGCTGCCTGACGACCTGCCCCGCGATTATTCTCAACCGCAGGCACCCGCCGCCGACATCGTTCCCTCGCCGAACGGGGAAGGGATTGTTATTCAGGCCCCTCCTCCTCTCGACGCACTCGGCCCCGGAGTTCCGGCTCGCGTTCCGCACCTTGGTCATGCCCTGCTCTTCTTCTCGCTCGCGCTTCTGCTTCTGGTCATCGCCCAGGTTTCCCTGCTGGGCTTCGCCCACCCGGTAGCCGATCCTCACAGGACAGCCGCCGGTGCGGCCCACCCGAAGCTGCTGGTAGCAGCAGAAGCAATCAGCTACATCTTCACGCTGGTGGCGTCTTCCCTGTTCTTCCCTCTTCTCTGGCAGCGCACGTTCGCGAACGGCATCCAGTGGGACTTCGAAACGATGCGCCGCAACGCATTCAAGCTGATCCCGATGGGTCTGCTGCTCGGTTTCATCGTTCAGGCGGTCTCTTCTCTGATCCCTGTGCCGAAGTCCATCCCAATGGACAACTTCTTCCGTACGCCATCGGATGTATGGGTCGTGACGGCGTTCGGAACCCTGCTCGCACCTGTCTTTGAGGAGATCGCCTTTCGCGGCTTTCTCTTCCCAGCATTCGCAATTGCTTATGACTGGCTGTGCCTGCCGAAAACCCCGGCAGCGCGCGAACACTGGCACAACACCACCAGCCTTACACTGGCTTCGCTGATCTTCTCGGCCATCCTATCGAGCATCTTCTTCGCCCTGATTCATGGTGAACAGCTTGGTCACACCTGGGTCGCCATCTTCATCCTGTTTTGCGTGTCGCTTGTGCTCACGGTTGTCCGCGTCCGCACGCGCTCGGTGGCCAGCTCTGCACTGGTGCATGCCAGCTATAACCTGTCGGTGTTTCTGACGATGTTTGTTGCGACTGGTGGCTATCGGCATCTAGAGCGTTTAGCGCGCTGATTTGCTTCGCGCCGCTGCTAGCCTTGCGAGAATCTCCTTGCGCTCGCTCTTGAGTACGCGGATGGCACCTTCATCCCCACCGTCGTACTTCCTCTTGGTTTGATATGAGAGGAGCTTCACGTAGTGATCGAGCTTTTCGTCAAAAACCCACGCGTCAACAGTGAAGTGGTGAACTCCGAAATGAGTTTCACCCTTATTCCAGATGTAATCTGCACAAACGAGGATTGGATATGGGGATATTTCCGGAACTTTCCATATCGCTCGATTACTGACGTTTGTGACCGCTACGTACGGCAGCAAATTGACGACTTTGCCGCTCGCTGCACTACCCTCAAAACGGAGCACCGCCAGGCGTTCCAACGTTCCGCTTCCACCATCTGAAAAAGTTCCAGTGAAGAATATCCAAGAACCTCCACCTTCTATTGGGAGCCTTTCAGATTGAGGGCTCAGTCCGAACTGATAGAACACAGTCGAGGAGTCCGGGTACTGATGAGGCGGCATCTGATAACAAACTGGCTGCTCAGACTTTGTGCACAGTTTCACACCTGAAGTTGGAAAACCGTCTCTATCTAAAGTCCCTTGATATTGCACAAACCGAGGAAAGGCCTTATTTCGGACAGACGCCCCGAGTTGAAAGGACGGGATCAACGCGGTTACCCAAAGAA
>DASTSJ010000264.1:0-6420 GCA_035760765.1 Edaphobacter sp.
CGATACGAGCATGGTCGTGAAAGTATTCCGCGTTGCGAAAATTGGGAAGAGCACACCCTACATGCATATGTAGGGATGGCGCGCAGTGGGCGGAGATCGGAGACCCGAAGCTTGCGGCGATGGAAGCTCCCGCGAGAAAGCCGGTAAATCCCTTGCAGCGCGTCGCATCCAGTTGAAGTACATCGACCGCCGCAGCATCGAGCATACGTCTGAAATATAAGGAGTCGTAGCCGTATTCGCCGGCAGCGATCTCCATATCCGCCGGCGCGCGATCACGCACGCGTCGCAGATCGTCGAGGCGGTCCGAGCTGACCGGCTCTTCAAACCATGTAACCTGGAACTCCGCAAACTTCTTCGCAAAGCTAATCGCTGTTCTCGCGTCGTAAGCGCCGTTTGCATCGACGAACAACTCGACTGCCGGTCCGATTGCCTCGCGCGCAACTCGCACACGTTCCACGTCCGCTGCAGGATCAGCTCCAATCTTCATCTTTACGCTTTTGAAGCCTTCTGTCGCCCACTCTGAGAGCTGCGAGGCGAGCTGTTCGTTGCTGTAGGTTGTAAAACCTCCGCTGCCGTAAGCGACGACACTGGGCTGGGCAATCCCAAACAGGTCCACCAGAGAGCAGCTCAGCAGCTTTGCTTTGAGATCCCATAAAGCAACATCAAGCGCAGAAATAGCCATGGATGCAACGCCGCGGCTTCCGTCGTTGCGAACCTGCTGCACCAGAGAGGCATGCAGCTTCGGAATATCCAGGGCCGATTGGTTGTGAAGACATTTCGCGGCTAGCTGATCTACTAAGAATGCCGTTGCTTTGTTGCCATAGGTGTAGCCCAATCCTACGTGGCCGCCCGCGTGAACCTCACAGACAATGATGGTCGTTGCATTCCAGCGAAATGTACCGTCGCCTTCCGGAGAGTCGGTCGGGATCTCGCAGGCGCAGACATAAACCTTTTCGACCGGTATCTTCGAAAGCCCCATGCTTGCTGCAACTCCTTAAGAAGCAACGGTTCACACCAGCTCGCGCACCTTATCGTGAGCATTTGTCAGGACGATCTTCATGCGATTCGGCTCGCCGCGCACCAGAGCCTCGGCGAGCTTCAGCGCTTGCGACGCTTTGATCTTGGCTGGCATGGGCGGCGCAAACTGATCGACGACAGCCTCGATCAGAACGGGGCCTGTGCGCCCGACGACGCTGTCAAGCTGCGCGCCGCACGTCGTTGGATCTTCGATTTGAATGGCTTCAATTCCGGCGCCACGCGCAATCGCGACAAAATCCGCGGGATACAGTTCGCAGGCGTATTCAGGATTTCCAAGAAACACCATCTGCTCCCACTTGATCTGACCCAGCGTGTTGTTTTTGATGACGATGATCTTGATGTTCAGCTTGTACGCTGCAACCGTAATCAATTCCCCCAGCAGCATACTCAGGCCGCCGTCCCCGACAATGCAGTACACAGGGCGATCGGGATACGCCACCGCTGCCGCAATGGCATAGGGAAGGCCGCACGCCATCGTTGCCAGATTGCCCGAGCAACTGTGCTTCTGACCGCGAAGCGCCGGTACATAGCGGGCCCACCATGTCGTAATCGTGCCTGAGTCTGAAGTGACGATCGCGTTCGCAGGGATGCGCTTTCCTAACTCCCACCCCACGACCTGGGGCCTCATGGGCTTGTCATGGTTGGTGCCGCGTTCTTCCATCAGCTTCTGCCATTCTGCCTTGGCCTTCTGAGCCTTTTCGAGGAAACCTCGATCGTGCTTCTTCAAAAGTGGGAGCAGCGCCTGCAGCGTACTCTTTGCATCACCCACCAGGCCTACGTCGGCGGGATGACGAAGACTGATTCTCTGTGGATCGATATCCACCTGCACGCATTTGATGGTTCCGGGTTCCGGCAGAAATTCAATGTATGGATAGGATGTGCCAATCATGAACAGCGTGTCACAGTCCTCCATCGCATCCTGCGAAGGTTCGGTGCCGAGCAGACCTATCCCACCGGTTGTGTAGGGGCTGTCGTCGGGAACTGCGGCTTTGCCGAGTAATGCCTTGATAATCGGCGCCCCCAGAACTTCCGCCATCTCTTCGAGCTCCTGGGTCGCGTGCAAGGCCCCCTGGCCTGTGAAGATTGCGATCTTTTTCCCACGGTTCAGGATGTCGGCGGCGTGCTCGAGTTCTCCTCTGGCCGGAACCTGTTCGAAGTAGGCTGCAACAGCCGAGGTGTGATGAACCGGGTTTCGTTCGGATCGGCCTTTTTTGACCTCCTCCACCTGGACATCGACCGGGATCGTGATGTGTGCCACGCCCCTTGCAGAAAGGGCTGAACGAATCGCAAGATCCGCTACGCTCTCCATGTGAGCGCCATTCATAACACGCTCGTTATAAACGGTCACGTCGATAAAGAGCTTATCCAGCTCAACATCCTGCTGCGTGAATGTGCCGATCAGATCGCTGTGCTGCAGACCGGTAATCGCAAGGACGGGAGCATGATCCATCTTTGCGTCATACAGGCCATTCAGAAGGTGAATGCCACCAGGTCCCGAGGTCGCGATACAAACGCCCAGCTTGCCTGTGAATTTGGCATACGCACAGGCCATGAAGGCTGCTGCCTCTTCATGCCGGACATGGATAAATCGAATTCGCTCTCTCTGCTTGCGGAGGGCTTCAAAGACTCCATTGATGCCGTCGCCGGGTAGACCGAATATTGTATCTACGCCCCATGCGAGGAGCCGATCGATCAATACATCCGATGCGTCCTTCATCTGTGTCTCCGGAAAGAAAATGGTCCCCTCTTTCCTGGGACATTAATTTGGACGCGAATTGATCGAGCGGAGTTTGATTTACTTTACGGGAAACACAAGTGCGCTCAGCTTGTGACCGACGTTGCGCGCAGGAGATACCTGCGCACACGCGAGATCACTGGCCGTAAAGGAGCAATTTCTGAAGTAGTGTGGTCAGTCCCGTTCTGCGCACTGTGTGGTTGACAAGCGAACGGTTGTCAACCACACAGGCACAGGCGTCTGAATAGACGCGAGAACGATCTGTTCCAAACTGGCTAAAGGAGAGGCGCGTTTAGAAAGGCAGCCAGCACGGACGATCGCGTCCTGACAGGAGAACTTTTTGGTCCGGATGAAGACTTCGCCTGATTCCTCTTGTCTGACATATCGTGAAGCCAGGCCAGCACCGAAGGGCTCGTCATAAATGGCGATTCATTCCTGCTCGACATCAGCGAATGGCAGGTGTTGCAGGTAGTCGGTGCACCCTTCGCCTGGTGGCACGCGATGCAGCTGCCCATGTTGGTGTCCTTCTCCTGCGCGATCGCGGTTCGCTCGGCTACAGGACCGTGACACTCTTCGCACTTATTCCCGGCGTGCGTCTTATGACTGAAGGTGACGAACGAGGGAACGTGATAAACACGCACCCAAAGAATCGGATCTTCATTCTTCGCTGCTTCCGCCAGCCGTTTGATCTCCGGCTTGTCGGTGGCAATGGAGACGTGGCACTTCATGCACGTCGGAGGCTGCGGCAACGACACCGTCGCGCCGTCTCCACGAGGCTCGTGACAGTCATTGCAGCTCATCTTGGCCGTCTGCATGTGCAACTTGTGATTGAACGGAATGGGCTGTGCAGGAGCTGTGGCCGTCGGCTCAGGCGCAGCCGAGCTGGACCCGGTGCCCGAGGTCTGCGCCGGGGCACAGGTCGCGTAGCTCAACAGAAGGGCAACCACCACTAGAAACTTCTGCACTTGAACCTCTCCTTGAAGCTGCAGGTTGGTTATCTGGTAACCAGACAACCAACCTGCTCACTCAGATCACAACACAGTGTTAGATGTTGCCCTTGCGCATCTCTTCTGCCAGATACTCAGAGGCACGCATCGAAAGCGCGTTCATCGTAATGGTGGGGTTTTGCCAACCAGCGCTGACGAACACGCTGGCGTCTACGAGGAACACGTTCTTCGTATCATGGCTCTGGTTGAACTTGTTCACCACGCCCTTCTTCGGATCATCGCTCATACGAGCTGTTCCCTGCTCGTGGATGGAGAAGCCCGGCGGATTGAACTCGTAGTTCTTCACCAGGATCTCGAAACCCGCGGCCTCAGCCATCGCTGCCATGGTGTCGATGTAGTCCCGGGTCATATTGGTCTCATTGCTGGTGTAAGTCGTGTTGATATTCAGGGTTGGAATACCCCACTCATCCACGAGGTCTTTGTTCAGCGAGACGTGGTCCTCATAGTGCCCAAGACCTTCGCCCATGATGTTTGTTCCGAAGCTGCTGCCGTTGTAGCTCCGCAGCTTCTCTTCCAGCTCCTTGCCGTAGAACGGCAGAGCACGGGCATCGAACGGACCGTTGCTGCAGGAGACGTTCACCGCATAGCCGCGAATAAAGTCCTTGGCCTTCGTGTCGATATTGCGGAAGCGCGGAATCAAAGCTCCGCCGCCCATCAGATTTGGGGGAGCCTTGCCGTCTCTCGCCTCCGGAACCGAGCAGATGATGCCGGCGCCGTAGATCTGGTCCGCAAGATAGTGGCCCAGCACGCCGCTCGAGTTGCACATATTCGAGAGCATCAGCAGACGAGTCGTCTCAAGGCAACCGGCCGCAAGAACGATCACGCGAGCCTTCATCACCATCTCACGGTGCGAGTGCCGATCGATGAAGATAACGCCATCCGCCAGCCCGGTATTCTTGTCGACGGTAATCTGGCGCACAATCGCATTCGGGATCGTTGTGAGGTTACCGGTTGCGACGGCATCGGGAATGGTCAAGTTGATCGAGGCGGCCAGCCCGTCCTTGCCGAGCGATGATCTCGGCTTTGTAACCGGAACTCCCAGCTTTTTGCCCGCATCCACAAAGCGCTGCATCGCACCCGACCACGGTGAATTGTCTTCGATAAAGTTGCCGTCCGGGTATTGCGGCAGACCATCCGTATGCCCCGTGACGCGGAAGATCTTCTCCACGCGCGAGTAGTACGGTGCGAGGTCCTTCAACGAGATGGGCCAGTTCTCTCCAAAACCATCATGGTCCTTGCACTTGAACTCATAGTCGCTCAGCCGGAAGGATTGCCGCGCCCAAAACACGGATCGTCCACCAATGCTGCGCACGCGAACCCAGTTGTACGGCTTGTTCTCCGGATGGGTATACGGGACCACCTTCTCATCGACCCACTGGTTCGCGTTGAACTCATTCGCCTGATAGACATGAGGCAGCCTGCCGGGCGCGTCGAAGCCGCGATACGGCAGCTCATGCACCGGCTTCAGCTCACGATACTTCTCGAAATTGAGCATCGGGCCTGCATCCAGCATCGTGCAGGAGATCCCCTTTTCGGTCAGGATCTTTGCGGCCATTCCGCCCGTATGTCCCGATCCGATGATCAGAACGTCAACCTTCTTCTGTGCCATGCGGTCTCTCTGTGTTTCCTTCTCTGTCTGACGGAGATGTCCTAAGAATGCTTATGCTTCGGGGTGGGAGTCGACTTTGTGACGCCGTGATCAACCCACGTCTGAATGCCAGGCTCAATCGGCTGCCAGTACAATCCAACCCCCGGCATGCGGTCGCCCGAGGCCTGCGCCGCAAGCGCCCACGCAGGAGAGTTAATGGTCGCCATGCGAATATCGCGGTGCACCAGGTTAATAAAGCGCACATGTCCCTGCCGGGGAGGATGATCGTTCATCCATCCCTGCAGATAGGGACGGATCACGGCATCAGCCTGCTTCTCGTCCGCCTTGGCAAACGGCACATGAAACTTCTTCATGCACTCATCATTCAGCCGATCCAGGCCATCGTTGTACATCGCCTGCTGGTCCGCAGGTGATGCTCCGATATAAAAGTCCAGGAATTCCGGTGCTCCTGCCTTCAGGGCGCTCGGGTTACCGTCGGACGCCGGCATCATGATCTCGCAGAGATGCACCAGCGTGGCGTATCGGACCGGGGTGAAGTATCGCGCCTCGGTCATCGCCACCGTATCCGGCTGCGACAACGGAATGTTGGGGGTGTGGAACCGCGCCATCTGCTCCACGCGCGAGATCGCCCTTGGGCTTGAGGCAGCCGAAGGCTGCACTGCCATCGTGCCCTGATCTGTAGCGTTCACCGCTGGAGGTGGGTTCTGTGCATGGGGGGCAGACTGCTGTCCTAGTGCAGCACTCGCCGTGGCCGTGGTGACTGCAAGGCCTTTTACGAAATCGCGCCGTCTCATGCCGGCAATGCTACGTTGTCGGAATATCGATCGTCAATGACTTCTGGGAGCGCTACCAAGGCAATAACGACGGGAGCTTTATCAAACGGGCCCGGAAAACATCCCTCGCGGCAAAAAACGGGCCGTCTTCTGTTCAACTTTGAAATTTCAGAGAATTTTCAAACGGGTGATCAGGAATATAGAGGCGCATGCCTTCGAGCGCGGGGTTGATGGACCGCGAGCGCACCGGCACGGCGC
>DASTSJ010000265.1:0-6978 GCA_035760765.1 Edaphobacter sp.
CAAGAGTTACGGTGGCAAGACAAAAGAGCTGGCGGGCTTCGATTCCACCTGCCGACCCTCGCCCGTTCTGGTAAGCAGTAGCGAGTTCATCGCCTTTGGCTGTCGCGCCAGCCACACTCCCCAGGTCATTGCCGGCTTCAATCTCCGCGGAGAAGAGATGTGGGAGCAGAACATGACAGAGAGCTATGTCTCGCCCAGCTTCTCCTACGCTCCGGGAAGCGGACGGTTCGCCATCTCTCGCGTCCTGACGCATACGTCGATGGTGGAGACGGAGATGGTCAGTCCGGAGATCTTCGATTCGCAGGTTGTGACGGTCTACCAGACAGACAGCGGGCGCCAGTTGCTCCGTGTCGATGCGGCACCGATCGCGCGGGCCGGACAGAACTTTGCCCTGTCACCCGATGGCATGCGGCTAGCGGTTGTTCGCAACGATGCCTTGGAGATCTATAACCTTCCCCAACTGACCATGGACGAGCGCAAGGCTGTGCAGATGGCGGAGGCCTCCGCCCCGCAGATCGATGGCGATCCGGCCCTGTTGTTATCTGCGACTGGTTCCGGTCCAGCAGGTTCGGACGGAGGCACGAGTTCAGCTGCTCCACGGCCCCAGGTTCCTCAGACTGCGGCTTCGACTGTGCCTGCCAGCACTTCGACTCAAACGCCACCGCCGCCTGCTGTTGATTCTGCAAAGCCCGCGGAACCGTCAACATCCGCGGCGCAGCCCCAGGCCGCTCAGCAGAACGAATCCTCATCGGGAGATCAGGTAGGGGACGCCCCTGAGCAGCGGAGGCGTCCGCCGACGCTCTATGCCCCGGGCGAGAGCCACGGCAACGATCCTGCTCATCGGGATGATCCCCGATAGGCTAGGGAGAGCAATGGATAAGGCCAGGTAGAGAGCAATGCAAAAGGCCCGTCCTGGACGGGCCTTTCTTTGAAGAATCTTCGTGCTCAGCTTATGCGGCCTTGGGAGCAACGACGGCCTTCACGCGGGCGTTCAGACGGGCCTTGTAGCGATTAGCGGTGTTCTTGTGGATGATGCCCTTCTGCACACTCTTGTCGAGGACGGAGACGGTAGCGCTGTAGGCTGCTCCGAGGGTCTTGGCATCGCCCTTGGCAATGGCCTCACGAAGGGCGCGGAGGCTTCCGCGCAGCTTGCTCTTGTTGGCGCGGTTGATCGCGGTCTTGGTCTCTGTCTGACGGGTGCGCTTCAGCGACGAAACATGATTTGCCATTCTGAACTCTCTCTTGCCCTGAACGTGTCGGGAAAAAATTGGGGTAGCAGGCCTCAGGCGGGCCAGAAACACAGCCTGAACCATCCCCTGCAAACTCTAAGTGTAAAGAAAAGCGCCTTTTCGGTCAATCGGTAAGAGAGGTAGAGCCGATCAGGCACACGCTCCAGGAAAGCAGGCGTCGGTCGGTCAACTGCGGAGCGGGGAAGTACCCTTTTAGATTCAATCGAGTGCAAAACCGCTCTTGACTGGCCCGGGAGACGGGTCTAGTCTGTGCCCATCTCGGCACACGATTGGCAACCATCGCCAACCCGGTCGCAATGCCTGAATGGAGCACTCCTACTGTGCATTCGGGCCATCTCGCAACCTCAGCCACCCCCTGCGTATCCAATAAAGTAGACAACCCTGTTGTTTCTGACGGAGGTCAGCCCCGCTCTTGATCAAACACTCTATCGAGATCACCCCAGGTATCGAGACGCTGTACGGAACTCATGACGAAAACCTACGCCTGTTGGAAGACGGGCTGCACGTGACAATCGACCTCAGGTCCGATGCGATTCACGTAACCGGCAATGCGGATAGCGTTGCTCGGGTGGAGCGCGTCTTTGCGGACTTCGAGTCGCTCCGTAAGGCAGGAGTGAATCTGCACAACGGAGAGCTTCGGGGCATGCTCAAGATGATCGTGGCCGATTCGTCCGCCACCCTCAAGTCTCTGATTGAGACCGGAAAGCAGCGCTCCGCTGGGGTTAAGCGAATGGTTCAGCCGCGCTCGATCAACCAGCGCCGTTATGTTGAGGCGATCGAGCAGTACGATATGGTCTTCGGTCTGGGCCCCGCTGGTACAGGAAAGACCTATCTCGCGGTGGCGATGGCAGTCTCCGCGTTGCTGGCGAAAAAAGTCAGCAGAATTATCCTGGTGCGTCCTGCGGTGGAAGCGGGCGAACGGCTCGGATTCCTTCCAGGATCGCTGCAGGAGAAGGTTGACCCGTATCTGCGTCCGCTCTACGACGCTCTGTACGATCTGCTCGACCCTCCGAAGGTCGACAAGATGCTCGAGACAAACGTCATTGAGGTCGCCCCGCTTGCCTTCATGCGTGGCCGTACGCTCAACGACGCCTTCGTGATCATGGACGAGGCACAGAACACAACCACCGAGCAGATGAAGATGTTCGTCACCCGCCTGGGCAATAATTCGAAGGCTGTCATTACAGGTGACCTGAGCCAGACGGACCTGCCGAATCCAAAGCGCTCTGGGCTCTTAGAGGCGCTGCACGTACTCGATGGCGTTGAGGGAATTCGCTTCTGCCACTTCGAGGACGTCGACGTCGTTCGGCATCATCTGGTACAGAGAATTGTGCGGGCGTATGACAGCTACAGCCGGGCGCAGCAGGAGCTTCCTCTCTCAATGGGGGACAGTGTGCTGCCGGAGTCGGGCAATAAGAAGCAGACGCACGCCGTCAAACCGCAATAATCGCAGTGAGATACTATCGTCATCAGGAAGAGTGCAGCGGTGAGCACTCCTTCCTGATGACGTTTCCCTTTTGCGCATCTTCATACGATGATCAACATCGAGCCCCCAAGTACAGGTCCCAACGCGATCACGAGATCGAAATCCGCCCTGACGCGCTTTCTTCATCGTGCGCAGAAGGCGGTGGGTCTGGCAGGGGAGGTGGATGTGCTTCTGACCTCGGATGAGGAGATCCGGCGGCTCAATCGGACGTTCCGTAAAAAGAACAAATCCACGGATGTGCTCAGCTTTCCCGCTCCCGAAGAACTTGCAGAAGTACATGCGGGTGACCTGGCTATCTCGCTTGATACCGCTGCCCGGCAGGCGGAGAGCTTTGGCCACACGCTGAATGACGAGGTGAAGATTCTTCTGCTGCATGGACTTCTTCACCTGGCGGGCATGGATCATGAGATCGACTCCGGAGAGATGGCTGCCAGAGAAGGCCAGCTTCGCGCAGAGCTGAAGTTGCCGCCCACGCTTATCGAACGAGTCACGCGTCCGCGATCCAGGGCCGCTTCGCCGCTACGGAGAGGCTCTCGATGAACTGGCTCAGCATGTTTCACAGCACTACGATTGCACTGCTGCTGATCGTGCTGGTTCTCGCTTCGTACGCCGATCGGGTGTACTCCGAGATGGGCAAGTTTCTCGCCCGTGAGTATCAGGACAATGTCGACGCCTGGGAAGAGCTGATCGAGCCTCGTCTCCGTCTTGGAAGGGAGTCGATTGCTCTCTCTGCCTCGGTACTGCGGCAGTTGTCTTTGGCTGGGATCTCTCTGTTCTGGGGGCTGCAGCTCTGCCAGTTTACGAGTGGCCAGATGGAGACTCCCAGCGGCGGGGCCATCGCTCGCGCAGTCGCTGAGCTGATCCTTCTGGTCCTTGTCTGCGACAGGCTTATCCCGCAGGTCTTCTTTACACGCACGCGTGGGCTCTGGATTCGCAGAATTACCCTGCTCCTGCAGGTCATCTTTTACCTTATCCTTCCGGTTACGATCGTTCTCCAGCTCCTGCTCTCCATCGCGGCGCTCGCCGAACCGGAGGACACGGAAGAAGAGGAGCGGCCCTCGGAAGCCATGGAAGCTCTACTGGAGGCAGGGGAAGAAGAGGGCATTCTGGAAGAGTCGGATCGCGATCTTGTGCGTTCAGCCGTAGAGTTTGGCGACAAGGTGGTGCGCGAAGTGATGACACCTCGTCCAGAGATCTTTGCGGTGCCGGGCACACTAACTCTTCGCGAATTCACCGCCGAGATCAACGAGCATGCCTTCTCGCGCGTCCCTGTCTACTCCGACTCGCTCGACCACGTGACCGGAATCGCCTTCGCCCACGACCTGCTGAAGGTACTGGATGTCGAGGCAGGCACCCGCACCGTGGCGCAGATTCAGCGGCCCGTCGCCTTTGTCCCCGAGACAAAGATGGTGGCCGAGCTGCTGCGTGAGATGCAGCGCGAGAAGCAGCACATGCGCATGGTGATCGATGAGTACGGAGGGGTCGCAGGCCTGGTCACGATCGAGGACCTGCTGGAAGCCATCGTCGGAGATATTGCCGATGAGCACGATGAGCCGGAACCGGATGGGGCCCCCGTGCATGAGCCAGACGGCTCCTTCATCGTTCCGGGCAGCTTTGAAGTCTCGCGCCTGCGCGATCTCTTCTCTGAACAGTTGGAGGAACCAGCCGGCCGGCCGGCGGAGGACGGAGAGACCCTCGAGGAGGCCATCGAGACAGGGGAAGAAGACAGGGAACTCCCCTTTGTCTTCGATCAATACGAATCCACGACGCTGGGAGGCCTGGTCTCGGAGATGGCGGGACACATCCCGGTCGCCGGTGAAGTTGTACAGCGAGACGGTTTGCGCATCGAAGTGCTCTCGTCCACCGACCGCAGAATCGGCAGAGTGCGGGTCAGTCTGTCCCATTAGCAACCTCGCTTTAGAAGCAACAAAAGCCCGGCCAAAGAGCCGGGCTTTCGCATGACCAGTCAGAACGACTAATCGATCGAGATCTTACGCAGAAGGTTGAAGTCCGAGAGCATCTTGCCGGTTCCCAGAACCACCGAGGCCAGGGGATCGTCGGCAATGGAGACGGGGAGGCCGGTCTCTTCGCGGATGCGCTTGTCGAGATTCTTGATCAGAGCGCCGCCGCCGGTCAGCACGATGCCTCGGTCGGAGATGTCGGCTGAAAGCTCGGGCGGAGTCCTTTCCAGCGCCACGCGAATTGCATTGATGATGGTCGAGATGCACTCCGACAGAGCCTCGCGAATCTCTGAGTCGTCGATGGTGATGGTCTTCGGCACACCTTCGATCAGATTGCGACCCTTGACCTCCATCGAGAGGGGCTTGTCGAGAGGGTAAGCCGAGCCAAGCTGCATCTTGATCTGCTCGCCGGTGCGTTCGCCGATCAGCAGGTTGTACTTCCGCTTTAGGTACGTGATGACCGCCTCGTCCATTTGATTGCCCGCCATGCGGACCGAGCGCGAGTAGACGATGCCAGCCAGCGAGATCACGGCGATATCCGTGGTTCCGCCTCCGATATCGACTACCATGTTTCCGCCTGCCTCGGTGATTGGCAGCCCAGCGCCGATGGCTGCTACCATCGCCTGCTCCACCAGGTGCACCTCGGACGCCTTGGCACGATAGGCCGAGTCCATGACCGCGCGCTTTTCCACCTGTGTGATCTCTGAAGGGACCCCGATGACGATGCGCGGATGAACCATCATCTTGCGGTTGTGCGCCTTCTGGATGAAGTAGTTCAGCATCTTCTCGGTGTGGCGGAAGTCAGCGATGACGCCATCCTTCATCGGCTTGATGGCCACGATATTGCCCGGCGTACGCCCCAGCATGTCTTTGGCCTCTTTGCCGACCGCCTCAACCTCGTTGGTCACCTTGTTGACGGCAATGATGGAAGGCTCATTGACGATAATGCCCTTGCTGCGGGCAAAGACAAGCGTGTTTGCGGTCCCCAGATCGATCGCCAGATCGCTGGAAAACAGGCTGAAAAGTGACCGCATGTTGTGGATGCGTGAATATCGGGTGTTAAACGAGTTTGCGGGCATGTTGGGGTGTGCGGGCCTTCTTATGGACGGTTACTACGGCTATTGTACGGCGAGATGCAAGCTCTGTGGGGCGTCTCAAAATCCGCTGGCGCACGGCGGGTAGGCTGAAATGCGCCCGATCCGGAAAGGCCGTAGCATCAGACTTTTAGCTCTTCCGCAAAGTTTGTCCTGTGCTCCCGCAGTTCGGAGTCGTATTCGAAGTTCTTCTTATAGCGAAGGAAGCGGACTTCGAAGAAGTCGTAGCTGATCTTTGCGACCAGGAAGGTGAGGCAGAAGTTCAGGACGTCCGAGGTCGCATTTGCCAGAACCGACGAGTGGAAACGCCGGGTCAGGTTCTCGACAAGAGCCGTCCAGGCTCCAGCCCAGAGCAGGTGATAGACGTAAAACCCATAGCTGTACTTGCCAAGAATCCGCAGCGGTCGCAGGTGGAAGAACCGGAAAGACGCTGATCCTGGCCGCAGGGTGGTGCCGATCAGTCCTGCCGATCCCGTCGCAAGCAGCGAAAAGCCAATGGTATTAAGCCAGGTTTTGTTGATCTCGGGCACCGCGGCCGAGAGCCCGACAAACGCAATGATGGAGAGCAAAAAGACCCATTTGCACAATGATTGCCACCTGTCAGCGTGAGGGCCGCGAAGCGCGAGTGCCAGTATGCCACCCACGAGCAGAGAGTCCATACGGAACGGGAGCTGGTGCACGACCCAGACCTCGATACTGCCAGCGGGAACAATCGCTACCGCAGCGATGCGGAGGAGTAGTGCAAGAAAGGAGAGTCCGGCAGCGATGCGAATCAGCTTCAGGCGGTCTCGCACGAGCCAGACCGCAACCGGCCAGATCAGGTAGAACTGCTCTTCCACACAAAGAGACCAGAAATGGACCAGGTGAGCAGACCATGCAGGATGGTTCGCCGACCAAATCGTCTCCAGAGAAGGATCGAAGGCAAGTGAAAGATTGCCGAGGTAGAGCGGAAAAAGCACATGCCCTGCTCTCCACTGGTAGTGAAGAAACGGTGTCAGTACCAGGAAAATCGAGAAGACAAGATAAAAGATAGGAAAGATACGGACACTGCGCCGCGCGAAGAAGCGTTTGAAGAAGTGTGAGTCCGTGCGTGTGTCGTACAGAATCCCCGTGATCAGAAACCCAGATAACGTAAAGAACAGGTCAACCCCGATCCATCCGCGAAGCCTGATCTGATTCACCAGATT
>DASTSJ010000266.1:0-5717 GCA_035760765.1 Edaphobacter sp.
ATATCTTCCGGAACCCGCAGCCCAGCCGCCAGAACAGCAGCGATGGCGCCGATGCCGGTCATGTCGTTGTAGCAGAAGACAGCGTCGGGCCGCTCCTTGAGGGCAAGCAGCTTCTGCATGGCCTCATACCCCGTCTTGTCGCCGCGCTCTTCCATGTGATCGCAGACGATCACGTAGTCATCGGGAACTGGAAGCCGGTGCTCCGCCATCGCGTTCCGGTAGCCGCGCAGACGATCAAACGAAGGGCTGGTGTTGCGGCCCGCTATATGTGCGATTCGTTTGCGACCCAGGCTGACCAGATGGTTCGTCGCCATCTCGCCCACCATGACGTCGTTCGACCCGACGAAGTGCGCAGCGAGATGCGGGAAGTTGCGGTCGAAGAGCAGATAGGGAGTGCGCTCGTCGCCCAGCTCATAAAAGTTGCGCAGGTTCGGCTGACAGGAGGCGATCAGCAGAACATCGATGCCGCGCCGCAGAAGCGTGCGGATCTCCTGCCGTTCGATCTCGGGGTCTTCTTCCGATGAAGCCAGGATGACGGCGCGATGGCTCTGGCGAAGCACGCCGCTGAGAGACTTTGCGAACTCGGCAAAAAACGGATGCACCAGGTCGGGAACCACAAGGCCGACTGTGTAGGTCTTGCCGCTGGCCAGACCGCGCGCTAGCATGTTGGGCTGATAGTTCAGCTCCTTCATGCGCTTCAGGACGCGCTTCCGCGTCTCCTCACCGATGTCGCTGTTTCCGCGCAGCACCTTCGACACGGTGACCACGGAGACGTTGAGGTCCCTTGCAATATCTTTCAGCCTGACTGCCATAGCAGCATCATCTTACAGGGAACCATTGGATGGGAAGGAAACAAACGACGCGGCCAGCCTAGGAGAAACGCGTCCTGCGGCCCAGCGTCCATGCGCCGATCACCAAACTTATTGCAAGCACTGCGCCTAAACCTGCCACCCAGCGGCGATCCATCGCCAGCGGCGGAACAATCGCCTTGCTGCCGAGCCAGATAAAGAAGCCCGTCGCCCCTGCCACAATCGCGTAGTCCCACCAGCGTCGACGCTCGTCACGGCTGCCGAACTCGTCGCCTGCCTGGGCTGCCAGTGTGCGGTTGTAGTCCAGCCCGTAACGTTCGCATTCGCGCAGAACGGCCTCGTTGTTCGAGGTCTGCTCACGCGCGGAAGCTACGGCGGTTCCGATAGCCATCGCTCCCAGGATCATGATGATGGAGCCGGTGATGACGAGCAGGCGATGGGTTGAGTCCGCTCCAGCCAGTTCGCCAAAGACCAGAGCGCCCCAGGCCAGCCCCCAGAGCTGGTTGGTGTTCGAGAGCGGAATGCCGCGACCGATGCCCAGATATTTCGTCGCAAACTGCTGAAAGAGATCGCCGATGACCCAGACGAATCCGCCCAGGAAGAGCCAGAAGACCAGCCCCGGCTGGTGGAAGAGCTGGAATGATGGCGAGTGCAGGCCACCATCGAGAGCGAGAGTGAGCCCGAAGACGGTTCCCAGTTCGCCGACCGTAAATGCGGTGACGAACGACAGCGGATTCATCCCGCTGATGTAAGCCTTGCGATAGGGAACATACATCGTTCCCCACATCAGGCTGGCTCCGGCGGCGGCGAGGATTCCGCGCACAGCGTGATGCCCGGCGGAGGTCTGGCCGTGGATGGTGCTGAAGCCCAGCATGACCGCGGCGATCACAATGGCGAGCGTACCCAGAACGACTTTGCTGATGTTGGCGGCGTTTGCTCCTTCGAGTTCTTTAAAGAGAACGCGTCCCCAAAGCAGCCCGATCAGCGAGTTGGCGTTCCAGAGAGGGAATGCTACCGCGAGACCGCCGTCGCGAATTGCGAAGACGGTGAGGGTGTTGGCGACTGCCCACAGGGCACCAGCGAGCAGAGCCCACACGATGAGGTGCTTCTTCTCCATCAGGTCGGTGAAGACGTACCCCGTGCCCTTGAGCAGTGTCGGGAAGGTCCACCGGGCGGTGAAGACTCCTGCCACCATGCAGAGCGAGACTGCAAACGGGGACAGGCCGGTATTTACCAGTTTTGTAGGAGCCTCGGCCGTGCCGAGCCATACGCCCGCGGTCAGGCCGCATATGACTCCCAATCCGTGCAGCGACATTCCGTGCTGCTTTGCTCTTTCAGCCACACTTGCCACCTGGTCCCTCAACTTTCAATGGAGCACGATCAACAGCACAACACCGGCCACTAGCACGAAGAACGGCACAAGAAAGTGGCTGTCGGTGAGGATCGTCTTGATAGAACGGCCTAAACTCATGAATTCTTCCTTCTCATCATCCACTCTTCGCGGTCTGCGGTGAACGTACGTTAGCGCTTACGCCCGGCTTCACCCTATCGAGCCGCTCCAAGGTATGTCAAACCCATTTCTCGTCTATGGGCTTTCGAGAAACTCAGACCTGATTGTCTCCGAAAAGCATCTGGCATTATCCCTAAAAAAATCTTCCTAACCGCATCCCGGTTTGCTTGTCTAATGCGCTGAATGGAAGCCAATGACCACGAGATCGTCCGGAGGGTACTGTCCGGGGACAAAGAGGCTTATGGCGTGCTCGTCTGTCGGCACAGCCAGAACGTCTTCCGTGTCGCGTTCCGGATCACCGGCGATGATGCCGATGCCGACGAGGTGGTTCAGGAGGCCTTCCTTCGGGGGTATCAGCGACTGCAGAGCTTCGAGTCTCGGTCAGAGTTCGGAACCTGGATCTACAGAATTGCTGTGAACTGCGCATTGAATATGGTCAACAAACGCAAACACGAGACGACCTGCCGGATTGGCGAAGAGACGGACCCTGCAATGCAGCAGGTGCAGGTAGCCGATACCGCTGCCGGCCCGGAGCGCACTCTTCTGAGTCGCGAGATCGAATCCCTGCAGGCCGCAGCGATGGCTGGCCTGACTGCGACAGAACGGACTGCCTTCATCCTGCGCCATATGGAGGATCGCTCCACGACTGAGATCGCGAGTGCGCTCGAGATCGCTCCCAACGCTGCCAAGCAGGCCGTCTTTCGTGCCGTGCAGAAGCTGCGCCGCAGCCTTGCTCCACTCCGGGTGAACCCATGAACCACATCAGCGAAGAAGATCTCATCGACTACTACTATGCCGAGGCGGAATCGCCAGCCGCGATCAGCGATCACCTTGAGGCATGCAGCGAGTGCGCGCAGAGCTATGAACAGATGGTTCGTGATTTGCAAGCGATCAACGCCGTCCCTGTTCCGCAGCGCGATGCGGAGTACGCCGAAGGTATTTGGCGTTCCATTCGTGGATCGGTGCCGGCTTATGAGAAGCCCAGGAAGCGGTCGGGCTGGAATTGGCTCAGCCTCAACTGGACTTTTGCTGCCGTCGCGACGGCTTGTCTCCTTCTGGTCGCGGCGTTCTTCGCCGGACGCAATTGGGAGCACCGCAATGGAACGACGGTTGCGAATCTTTCCAATGGCGAGCAGGGCAGACAGCGTGTGGTGCTGCTGGTTCTTGGAGATCACCTGGACCGGTCCGAGAGGCTACTGGTGGAGTTGAAGCATGCCGAGCCTTCCACCGAGGCACCGTTGCAGGCTGAGGCGCGTGACCTGCTCTCCGCGAATCGACTGTATCGCGAGAGCGTGAAGGAGCAGGATCCTGCACTGGCGTCTGCGCTCGATCACCTGGAGCGCGTGCTGATTGAGGTTTCGAACGAGCCTGCGGGCCTGTCGCAGGCGAAGCTCGATGAACTGCAGAAAGAGATGAATACCGACGGGCTTCTCTTCGAGGTTCGCGTCCTCCGCTCCCGGGTGCAGGAAGACGCAAACCAGAAGAGAGGCTCCGCGGATGCAAGGAAAGGGGTTTCCATCCTATGAAAGCTATATCCATCATTCCGGTCGCACTTGTCGCGGCTGTCTTTACCGCACCCGCAGCCTTCAGCCTTCAGCCGCTTAGCTTCGGGGCAATTGATCCTGTCATGACGCCGGCGATCGACCAGCGAGGCAATGAGTATGCCGAAGGCACGCGAGCGATCAATGAAGGTCGCTGGTCCGATGCGGAGACGACGTTTACGAAGATCGCTTCGCAGGGCGGCGACCGTGCCGATGCCGCGATGTACTGGACGGCGTACGCGCAGAACAAAGAGGGGCAGCAGGCCAAAGCGCTTGAGACCTGCACGGATCTTGGTCATAAGTATCCGCAGAGCCGGTGGATTAATGAGTGCGGCGCTCTGCGCATCGAGATACAGGGACGCAGCGGCCAGCCAGTCTCTCCGCAAGCGAATGGTGACGATGAACTGAAGCTGCTGGCGCTGAACGCGCTGATGCAGCAGGACTCGGCAAAAGCGATGCCTGCGATCCAGCAGATTCTCAATGGCAAAGGATCGGAGAAGCTGAAGGAGCGGGCGCTCTTCGTGCTGGCAAGCAGCAACTCGCCGGAGGCACAGAAGCTGATTGGCGATATCGCTCGCGGGCAGGCGAATCCGGAACTGCAGGTCCGCGCCGTCAAGATGTATGCGGCGATCAAAGGGAAGCAGTCGGTCGCCACGCTGTCGGATGTCTACCAGCACACATCGAATGAAACGGTGAAACGCGCCATTCTGCAGTCGTACCTGATCTCCGGCTCGCAGGACAAGCTGTTAGAAGCTGCGCGGGCGGAGCAGAACCCGATGCTGTCGAAGGCGGCCATACAGGAGCTTGGCGCCATGGCTGCCGTCTCTGCGCTGACGCAGCTTTACCACGATACCCGGGACAACCAGATCAAATCCTCCATTCTCGGTTCACTGGTGGCATCGGGTCCGCGCGGTATGGATGCACTGAGTGAGATTGCGAAGACTGAGCAGGATCCCGAGCTTCGCCGCAAGGCGATTCGCAATCTCGGTATCGCTGGAGGTGCTTCGGCAGCACCGGAACTGTTGAAGGCCTACCAGAGCAGCTCCGACCTTGAGTCAAAGCGGTCTGCGGTTGAAGGCCTCTTCCTTTCGGGAGATGCGCATGATCTGGTCGCACTTGCCCGTGCAGAGAAGAATCCTGAACTGAAGCAGATGATCGTCTCGCGGCTGAGCGTGATGCACAGCAAGGAAGCCAGCGATTACATGATGGAGATCCTCAACAAGTAAGCAGCGTCCTCAAGCAAGGGAGGGTACGTCCGTGAACAGCAATCTCGTTATTGCTCTGGTCCTTAGTGCGTCTGCAGTCGCCTTTTCCGGGCAGCAGCCGCGAGTCTCCAACACGCAGTTCAACACTGAGCCGGCGAGCTCAGGACTGTCCGCGACGGTGACACGATTTCAGCACTCCAACCAGCAGCTTTGGATTGGATATGAAGTACCAGCTCTTCCACGAAGTCATTCATCTTCATGTGACGATTCAAATGGCGCCTCGTCTGACGATGGATGCTGCAGTGAAGTTCAGCTCGAAGGATCAAGAGAGAGTGTGAGTGATTCCAATCAAAAGGCTGAGCCGGGCAGAGTGTATGTGCTGCTGCGACTGGAGCAGGGAACTGTCACCAGGGTTCGGCCTGTGAACGCAGGTTGCCGCATCAATGCAGGCGGGGTTCCTTTCACGTGGCTGACTGGCGTCGACCCGGAGGACAGCGTGCGGTATCTCGCACAACTGGCAAGCAGTCCGAGCACTGAGAATCGTGTCGTGGATGGAGCGCTTGCATCGGTCGCGCAACAGGCTGCTCCGTCGGCGACTGCGGAGTTATCGAAGCTGGCTGCACCGGAGAACGCTTCGCGGCTGCGAGAGAAG
>DASTSJ010000267.1:0-4423 GCA_035760765.1 Edaphobacter sp.
GAAGCCCTGGTCGCGGAACCACTCGGCACGGTCCGGCTTATTCAACGAGCTCGTGAAGTCCGTGTTCTCGCCCGCAATCGCCTTCCCCTGTGCCGCACCATACCCTGCAGACGCACCCAGCAGCACTGTCATCAGCAGCGCTCGCAGACCCATCCTCATCATGGGAGATCTCTTCCTCACCTGTAGAATCCCGACGACGCAGCCGCTAGTGACTCAACATAGCGCTGTATCCCGTACGTCATCACTGTAAATGTTTTTCACCGGTGATCTTTGGTTTTCGCCAGAAAAGAGGAAAGGCAGGCTCGAAGCCTGCCTCCCGATCCCGTGACCAGCGAAAGAGTCTTTAGCGGTCCATTGCGGCACCGGTCGCCTTTGCGGTACTTCCAGCAGATGCAGCAGTGAGAGGTGAAGAGGAAGAACTCTCACTGTCTCCCAACTGCGCCAGAGTCGTCCGAAGATACTTGTGCGGGTTGACCGGCGTGTTGCGGATGCGGACCTCGTAGTGCACATGGTTCCCGGTGACTCTGCCGCTGTGACCGACATAGCCAATGACCTCGCCCCGCGTTACCGTTTGGCCGGCGACGACAGCGAAACCGGACATGTGCCCGTAGAGTGTCTCCACCCCATGGCCATGATCGATCGTCACCTCGCGCCCATAACCGTTCTCCATCTGGGCGGACTTCACGATTCCATCTGCGGTCGCTCGGATTGGAGTGCCGCCGGGAGCCGAAATATCAAGCCCCTTGTGGAACTCTCCTTCACCATTGCCCAGCACAGGATCTTCTCGCTGCCCGAAGCTGCTGGTAATGGGTCCCATGACAGGCCATAGCGTCGGCGCGTAGGCTGTCGCCTCAACAGCCAGAGGTGATACTCCGCCAAAGAGATTCGAGCCCGGGCTGTAGCCAGGATGATTCATCCCGGTGAGCGCCCTTGCCGCGGCTCCGCTCAAAGCCTGGTTACGAAGCGAGTAGAAGGCGTCGAGGGACTTGTAATACGTGTCGTCGTTCAAGCTGGCCGTCTCGGTCAGTGGCGCATGCGCGACAGCCTCAGCGACTGCAGCAGCATGCCGGTGACCCGCCCTGCCCATGGGAATGGCAAGTTTGCTGGCAGTCAAACCGTAGAGAGCAGACACTTCGCTGGCCAGAGATCCAAGGGAGGCTGCCTGAATATCCTTCTCGTGCGCAGCCTCTTCCAGGTTGGCGTAGTCCTTTTGAAGAGCGTTATGATCCTGCCGCAACTGATTGAAACGAGCAGTCTTGATAAGCATCCGCGAATACGACCCCGCCAGGCCCGTAATCGTAAACAGCCCGATCACAGCCGCAGCGATGAAGAGATACGCGTAGTGCAATGGAACGGGCACCTTATTCAGGCTGCCGTCCTCATCACGGCTCACGAACATGATGTAATAGCGTCTCTTCAGCTTCAATCCACGACCCGGGCTCGCAATTTGGCCGCAATGCGGCGCGAAAAGCCCGCCCCCATAATGCCAATCAGCAAATGAAAATTGCGAATCGAGATTTAGGAATCGCGGACTCTCTTGAGCGACTCTTCGAGCCTAACAAACGGGGAAACCGGGGTGCAACCAATTCCTGAACTTTCGCCATCTGAGGCTGCAAA
The DNA here is from genome assembly GCA_035760765.1 of Edaphobacter sp. Lineage (GTDB taxonomy): Bacteria > Acidobacteriota > Terriglobia > Terriglobales > Acidobacteriaceae > Edaphobacter. The sequence goes on from DASTSJ010000267.1 coordinate 1,618, forward strand.
CTTTTGCATATACCTCTCCCGTCGCATAACGGCTACATGCGTTTATCCTCTTCAAAATGGCCGGACCCAGATCAGGAAAATACGGCGAGCTTGCGTTGATTGAGCAGATTCGCAACAAGTTTTCGGCGCGCGCCAGCAAGTCAGTACCCCTTGGCATCGGTGACGACTGCGCCATTTTAAGGCCGCCGCGCGGGTCAGAGATTCTGGTCACGACCGACTTCACCCTTGAAAACAGGCACTTCCGGCGTGACCTGCATCCCGCGCAATCCGTGGGTCACCGTTGCCTGGCTCGCGGGTTGAGCGATATTGCCGCGATGGGAGCCAAACCGCTGGCCGCTTTCATGTCGCTGGCGCTCCCCGGCCGGATGCTCGCAACCGCTGCTGGCCGCCGCTGGATAGCCGACTTCTTCGATGGAATGGATTCCCTTGCACGCCAGCATCAGACTCCTCTCGCCGGCGGAGATACATCGGAATCACCCTCCGACCAGATCCTCGCTGACATTATCCTCGTCGGCTCCGCCCCGATCGGGCGTTCGCTGCGTCGCTCAGGAGCGCATCCAGGCGACTTCCTCTACGTCACTGGTTCGCTTGGCGGAGCCCACGCGGAGCTTACGCATCTGCTCCGAAGCAAACGACGCTCGCGGGCGAAGAGCGCCGAAGAGCATGCGCATTTTTTCCCCCAACCCCGCCTCGACGTAGGCTCGGCCCTCCTGCATCGACGGCTCGCAACCGCGGCCATCGACTTGAGCGACGGACTCTCGACAGACCTTACCCACCTCTGCACCTCTTCGCGTGTCCGCGCCAAGATCGATGCTGCTTCTCTTCCCTTGCACCCACTTGCTGCAAAGCTCCCCCCGGACCAGGCCATGAACGCTGCTCTGAACGGCGGAGAAGACTATCAGCTGCTGTTCAGCGCTCCCGCGAACACCCGAATGGCCGCCCGCATTGCGGGAGTGCCGATCACTCGTATCGGCGAACTCTATCCGCCGAGTACTCGAAAACCACTCATCACACTTCGTCATACGAACGGGCAAGTGACAGAGGTGAAGCCTGCCGGATGGGAGCACTTCACCTCCTGACCCGCGAAGGTGCCTCGTACAATCGAATGCATGCGCGAAGCGACCAAGGTCATCCGATCCACTCTGGGCAAACCTGTTGCAGGAGAACCCCTTCACCCCGGACCTGTCTTCGCTGCGCCGTATCACGCGCCAGGTGATCCGTCGTCGATCCCCTATACGTACGCGCGCTCTCATAATCCAACCTGGACGCATCTGGAGAAGGCCATCGCCCAGATGGAGTCTGGCGAAGGTTACCGCGCCTCCGCACTTGTATTTGCCTCAGGGATGGCTGCGTGCGCTGCGGTATTCGGAGCCGTCCTTCGCCCCGGAGACGCAGTCGTCATGCCCTCAAACGCCTACTTTGCCGCGCGCGTCCTAGCGCAGGAGTACTTTGCGAAGATGGGCGTCGAGGTAAGGCTGGCGCCCACGGCAAACAACGCGCAGGCAGAGAAACTTCAAGGCGCCAAACTCCTCTGGATCGAGACTCCCAGCAATCCCACGATGGACGTCTGCGATATCGCTGCGCTGTGCGAGGCTGCTCATCAGGCCGGTGCGCTGGTGGCAGTCGACAACACCACACCCACACCTCTGGGGCAGCTTCCTCTGGCATTGGGCGCGGACTTCTCGGTCGCCTCCGACACAAAGGCGATGACCGGGCACAGCGACATCCTCGTAGGCCACGTTGCCGTGCGTGACCTTGAACTGCGTCAGAAGATCGACCAGTGGCGCACGTTGACCGGCGGCGTTCTGGGCCCCATGGAGGCTTGGCTCGCGCTGCGCTCCATTGCCACGCTTCCGCTCAGGCTGGACCGCGCCTGCCAGAATGCGCAGCGGATCGCCGAGTACCTGCTCACCCGCTCTGAGGTCGAACAGGTACTCTACCCCGGCCTGCCCGCACATCCCGGACACAACATCGCACGCCGTCAGATGCAGCGCTTCGGCCCCGTCCTAAGCTTTGTCCTGCGCGATAAGACCGCTGCCGAGACCTTCATGAGCAAGTCGCAGCTGCTCAGCGATGCAACCAGTTTCGGAGGCGTGACCTCTTCCGCAGAGCGTCGCGCACGCTGGGGCGGCGACAAGATAGCGGAAGGCTTTATCCGCCTCAGCGCAGGGTGCGAAGACATCGAAGATCTTCTGGAAGACATCTCGCAGGCACTGGATGCGACTCGATGAGCGGTCTCGAAGCATCGCTCTCATCGTTCCCCCAAACCTGGTCGGTTGAAGTCCTCAAGACGCCTCCCCTGATTGCACCGGCGCGTCAGTTCATGTACCCCAGGCAGATCGCTGGCGAAGAGGACGCGCTCGCGCGGGGAGCTCTTCTCCTGATGGTTCGCCCCACGCACGGAGGCCCCTTTCTCGCAACCTGCGCGCTCGGGTTTACCGATCCCACCATGCCATCAGGGGTATATTCCTGCCCCAATCCGGATGAGTTGTGCGCCGTCGCCGGAGGTTACGCCTACTTGATCGACTCTTCCCATCCGGAACGATCGACGCACATCCCGCTCAAGCCTGTCGTAAAGGTCCTCGCGATTCCATCGCACGGCCTGCTTTTGTTCGTCGGTTTCCACACGCTCTACGCATGGGGACGTGAAGGTGAAGCATGGAAGACCGAGCGCCTTAGCTGGGAGGGGGTTCGCATCAGTGGCGTCGAGGGCGACACGCTCCACGGCACAGGCTGGAACATGTTCACGGATCAGGATGTCCCATTCACCGTCGATCTTCGTAACGGCACACATCGAGGCGGAGGA
>DASTSJ010000268.1:0-3047 GCA_035760765.1 Edaphobacter sp.
CTGACGCACAAAGCAGGAAGCCCTGGACTGCCGGCCACTATGCCAAGACACTCTTCAAGAAGGAAGACTTCCGCACCGTACTCATCGCAATGGAACCGAAGGCGATCATGAAGGAGCATCACGCCGACGGCACACTTTCGCTGCAGGTTCTGAACGGACAGATTCAGGTCAGAATGAACGGCCAGTCCCAGGAGATGTCCGAGGGCAGCCTGCTGACTCTCAGCGCTTCCATACCGCATGAGGTAGAGGCCGTGTCACACTCTGCATTCCTTCTGACGATCTCCTGGCCCAGCAATAACGAGCTTCTGCAGATGAAGCATCGCGGCTACGGCACATAGTCGCACCCTGCAATCGCTTATGAGTCCTTTCAGATTTCTGATAATGGTGGCCCCGAACTGCCGAGACAAGAAAAATAGAACGCATGGCAACTAAAGGGCAGAACTGGAACGCAGCCGCCTACGCTGCGAACGGACGTTTTGTAGCGACGCTGGCCTCCCCCGTCGTCGACCTGCTGGATCCTCAGCCCCGCGAGAAGATTCTGGATGTAGGTTGCGGCGATGGTGCACTTACGGAGCAGATCGCCGCCAGCGGAGCAATCGTCAAAGGCGTCGACAACTCACCGGCGATGCTCGACGCCGCCCGCAAGCGGGGCCTGGACGTCGAACAGCACAGCGCCGACGCGCTTCCCTATCGTGCAGAGTTCGACGCCGTCTTCTCGAACGCCGCGCTGCACTGGCTCTCTGCCGATCGGCATCCTGCTCTGCTGGCCTGTATTCATCGAGCACTCAAGCCCGGCGGCCGTTTTGTCGCCGAGATGGGCGGCCAGGGAAACATCGCCGCCATCCGGGTTGCGCTCTCCGCCGTCTTTGCGCGTTACGGAATCGATACGGAAGACGCTGCGGCGTCCTACTATCCGTCACCCGCTGTCTATCGTCGGCTGATGGAACAGGCAGGCTTCACAATTACCTCCATCGAGCTTATTCCCCGCCCCACGCCGCTGCCCAACGGAATGGAAGCATGGCTCACCACCTTTCGGAATGGTGTACTCGACCGTCTCACGCCGGCAGATCGCAGGGCAGCCCTGATCGACACCGTCGGGCTGCTCGAGCCTGTATTGATGGACGGCGATGGAAACTGGGTGGCCGATTACGTGCGGCTGCGTTTTTCCTCTCGCGCGGAGTAGTCCCCTGTGGAGTCGTGGACGCCATCGAGGTTCTGAAGGCAACGATCCAGCAGGACGCTCAGACTGCTCATCTCGCGGTCTGAGAAGCCCTGCCAAAGCTTCTGTTGCAAACCGCGCGCGAGGGTCTCGACCGCATCGGCCACCCGCTCGCCGTTTGGGGTAATGCTCGCGATAACAATCCTGTCGTTGACAGAATCCTTGCCGCGAACAATCAGACCAGATCTCTCCAGGTGCTTGAGCAGCATCTGCGTCGTCTGCGGTGTGATGTAGCAGGATCGCGCAAGCTGCGCCCCGGAGCTTCCTGGCGAGTTGCGAACCGCAAACAGAACCTGCATCTGTGCAGTTGTCAGTCCCTGCGGACGAAGCTGCTCGTCCAGATGCACGCGGAACTGGTTCATAATCCGCTTCATCGTCCGGAGGGTCTGCCTGCCCTGCAGGTAGCGCTCGGTGTCAGACTCGGCGGCCAGCTTCGAAATGGCAGTTCGCTTTGCCACAGTAATATCAGTTCCCTGATATTATCTCAGTTAGCTGATATGTCAACGACAGTTGCCAACCCGGCCAGCAGTCAGGCTCTCTGGAAGCCCCATCACAATCCCTGGCTTGTGGCCCTTACGGTCACGCTGGCGACCTTTATGGAGGTGCTTGATACCTCCATCGCTAACGTCGCGCTGCCGCACATGGCCGGAACCCTGGGTGCAAGCCAGGAGGAGGCGACGTGGGTATTGACCAGCTACCTGGTCTCGAGCGCTATCGTGCTGCCCATCTCCGGCTGGCTGTCGGATCGCTTCGGCCGCAAGCGCTTCTACATGACTTGCGTCGCGCTGTTTACAGCCTGCTCGCTGATGTGCGGTCTGGCGCAGACGCTCCCGATGTTAATCTTCGCCCGCATCCTGCAGGGCGCCGGCGGCGGAGGTCTTGCTCCAAGCGAGCAGGCCATCCTCGCCGACACCTTCCCCATCGAAAAGCGTGGGCAGGCCTTTGCCGTCTACGGGATGGCGGTCGTCGTAGCTCCTGCGATCGGCCCCACGCTGGGCGGATGGATCACCGACAACTTCAATTGGCACTGGATCTTCTTCATCAATCTCCCGGTCGGCCTTCTCTCGCTCTATCTCAGCAACCAAATGGTCGAGGATCCACCGCACCTGAAGGTCCGCAGAAAGAAGGCGCGCGAAGAACGGGTCGACTTCTTCGGCCTCGGTCTCGTCGCAGTCGGCGTAGGATTCCTCGAATTCACCTTGGATAAAGGCCAGGAGAAGGACTGGTTCGGTTCGCAGATGATCGTGACCTGCGCTGTGCTGGCCGCCGTTACCCTCATCACGTTCGTCATCTGGGAGTGGCACCACTCGCATCCCATCGTCGACCTGAAGCTGCTGAAGAATCGCAACTTCGGCACAGCCGTCTTCCTTCAGCTGATCCTTGGCATGGTTCTGTTCGGAAGTACCGTGTTGATCCCCCAGTACCTCCAGGTGCTGCTGGGCTACACCGCCGAGCGCGCCGGCATGGTGCTGTCCCCGGGTGGCTTCGTCATGATGATCATGATGGCGGTCGCCGGGCGGTCGCTGGGCAAGTTCGACCCGCGCCTGATGGTAGCGCTGGGGTATCTGGCAACCGCTGCGGGAATCTATAACCTAACGCGGCTCGACCTGACCACGGCGTTCGGCACGGTGACCCTGTGGCGCATGCTCCAGGTGATCGGACTGCCGTTTATCTTTATCCCAATCAGCACGCTTAACTATGTCGGCGTTCCACTCGACAAGACTAACCAGATCTCCAGCCTGTCAAATTTCGCCCGTAACCTTGGCGGAAGCATGGGGACTGCGCTGCTGACGACCTTTATCTCGCGTACTGCCCAGGTGCACCAGTC
>DASTSJ010000269.1:0-6421 GCA_035760765.1 Edaphobacter sp.
AATGTTCGTGCTGGAAGACCAGGGCCGCCCCGATGTGGCGTACAGGCTGCTGCTGAGCGATACCTATCCGTCGTGGGGCTACATGGTGAAGAAAGGAGCAACGACGTGGTGGGAGCGCTGGAATGGCGACACGGGTGATCCGGCAATGAACTCGTATAACCACTACGCGTTTGGCTCGGTAATGGCGTGGGTGTATCGCCGTGTGGCGGGTATTGATACGGATGCGTCGGGAGTGGGATTTCATCACCTGGTGATCAAGCCGCATGCGGAGGCCGGACTGACGAGTGTGCATGGAGAGTATGACTCGGTGTACGGGACGGTGACGACGGACTGGGTGCGGGGAGCTACTGGCAAGCTGGACCTTAGCGTGCATGTTCCTGCGAATGCGACGGCAACGGTGTATATGCCGCGCGCTGGTGCGACTTCGGTAAGCGAAGCAGGCAAAAAGGTGCATGCGGAGGTCGAGGGCGATGCGCTGAAGATGGAAGTAGGAGCTGGAAGCTACCGGTTTGAGCTGCATTGATTCAGCCGTCAAGCGAGTTGAACCACCCTTGGTACGTGCTGGTGGAAAACGTGGATGTTTTGCGCGTTGGGATGGTGGGAGAATTGGGATAGCGAAGGAGCACTGCATCAATGTCGAATCTGCCTGAGGACGATATCCGTATCCACTACCATGACGAAGTTCCCCGCGGCGCCAGGATCAAGGTCATCGGCGTGGGAGGCGGCGGAAACAACGCCGTGAACCGCATGATTGCGGCCAAGGTAGAGGGTGTTGAGTTTATCGCGGCCAATACGGATGTACAGGCACTGATGACATCGCAGGCTCCCGTAAAGCTGCAGCTTGGGGTCAAGCTGACGAGCGGCCTGGGTGCGGGTGCCAACCCTGACGTGGGACGGCGCGCTGCGCTTGAGGATTCGGACAAGATTATCGAGGCGCTCGAAGGCGCGGACATGGTGTTCGTCACCGCCGGTTTGGGCGGAGGCACGGGCACGGGTGCAGCGCCGGTGATCGCCTCACTGGCGAGCGAGATGGGCGCGCTGACGGTTGCGGTGGTGACGCGTCCTTTTGGCTTTGAAGGCAAGCGGCGCATGATGCAGGCCGAGCGCGGCATGCAGGAGCTGCTGGAGTCCGTCGATACCGTCATTGTGATCCCGAACGAGAAGCTGCTGGCTGTAGCGAAGGATGCGGGCTTCTTCGAGAGCTTCCGGATTGCCGACGATGTTCTGCGGCAGGGTGTTCAGGGTATCTCGGACATCATCACGATTCCGGGTGTCATCAACCGCGACTTCGCCGACGTAAAGACGACGATGGCCGGGATGGGCTATGCGGTGATGGGGACGGCGGTGCGTTCCGGGCAGAACCGCGCGGTCGAGGCTGCAATGGCTGCAATGGCTTCGCCGTTGCTGGAATCCGGCGCCATCGACGGCGCAAAAGGCATCCTAATTAACATTACGGGCTCGAGCAGCCTGAAGCTGAACGAGGTCAACGAGGCCTCGACGATCATTCAGAACGCGGCCCATGAGGATGCAAATATCATCTTCGGCGCGGTGCAGGATGAGACGATGGGCGACGACGTCAAGATTACGGTGATCGCTACGGGTTTCAAACAGCAGGAGATGCCGGCGCGGCGGGAACGCATGCTAGCCGAGGCGACGCTGCCGACGGTGCGGTACGAGATGCCGGTCGAGCCGCGAATCCCGGTCTCGCGTCCCACAACCCCGCGGTTTTTGAGCGAAGAGATGGAACGGCCGGAGCTGCCGGCGGCAGCTCCTCAGCAGCGCATGGGGGAGTCGCAGGTGGAGTCCAGGTCCTACGAGGCGGCGCAGCATGCTGCAGCAGCGACGAATCCTGAGCTGGTTCCTGTGCCTGCGTCAGTGTTTGATGATGATTTCTTCCGCACAGCTCCGCAGCGCCCGGTGGCTTCACCGGTCATGGAGGAGAGTGCGCGGGTGGAGACGGGGATTCATTCCTCGGTCTATGCGGGGCAGGAGACTCCTGCAGCACCGGTTCCCGGACCGGAGGGCTCCGTTCGATCGCCCTTCGCGGCTGCTACGGTGATCCAGCCGGATCCTTCGGAGCCGGATGAGCTTGATATACCGGCATTTCTGCGGCGCGGGAACTGAAACCGCAGCCGCGAGTGTCCGGTTCGGGCGCGTAGCATGGAAGTGGCATAGGCAGCGATCGGGGCTATGATTAACATGTTCTGAGGGTCTCTCCCCGTGGATGGCAACAGGATTGCCACGACGGTTTTTAGATGTAATAGGGGTGCATGGGTGCTTAGGTGGTTCAGGATCGTCGGCGTGGTCCTCGTGGGGCTGGTGTTGGGTTGGGGAGCGGATGCGGTGGCTCTGACCTCATCGGGCGGCACGAAGCATCATTCGTCTGGAACATCGCACAGCTCTGTCGCGAAGACGAGAGTTGCGGCTAAGAGAAGCTCAAAGAGAGCGCGGGGAGCGACAAAGGTCTCTGTGACCTCTTCGCATCTTCGCCGTGGAGCCAGGACTCGGCTCGCTGTGAGGCGCACGCGGCACTATTATGAGCATTTTTCGGCCAGTTCGTTTGCCGACAACCTGACCTTGGGAGACGTTACCGACGGAGAAGATCCGGTCGTTCGCGCGGCGGCGATCGAGGCTCTGGGCAATATGAATGGCACGGCCCTGGTGATCGATCCGTCGAATGGCAGGATTCTGGCGATGGTGAACCAGAAGCTGGCTCTGTCGCGCGGAGCTGAGCCCTGCTCGACGATCAAGCTGAGCGTAGCGCTGGCTGCTCTTGAAGAGGGCATCGTCAAGAAGGACACGCCGGTCAACCTGGGTGGTCACTATCGGATGACGATGACCGAGGCGCTGGCGCACTCGAACAATGCATATTTCGAGACGCTGGGCCGCTCGCTGGGCTTCGAGCGCGTGAAGCACTACGCCAATGAGTTCGGCCTGGGTGAACTGGCTGGATATCACATCCAGGGTGAGCAGCTTGGGGTGTACCCCGACGAGGAGCTTCCGGCGAAGCTGGGTGGTGTAGGGAGAATGTGCTCGTTTGGCGAGAGCATCTCGATGACTCCGCTGCAGCTGGGCGCGCTGGTCTCGGCGATTGCGAACGGTGGCACGCTGTACTACCTGCAGCATCCTGAGAGCGCGATCGACATCGCAAGCTTCCAGCCTCGAGTGAAGCGCCAGTTGAACATTGCACCGCTGATTCCGGAGATCGTGGACGGGATGCAAGGGGCGGTGATGTATGGAACGGCTCGTTCGCTGAGGGCGAATTTCAGCGAGTTTCCAGTGATGGGCAAGACCGGAACCTGCTCGAACAACGGTACACGTTTCGGCTGGTTCGGATCGTACTCTGATACGCCGAATGGACGGATTGTGACGGTGTTCTTTCTGGAGGGCGGACGTCCGACCTTCGGGCCCAAGGCTGCCGAGCTTACCGGACAGTTCTATCGCGCTCTATACGACAAGAGTTACTTCACGCCGAAGACGCAGCAGACGGCGGGAGTTATGGGAACCGAGTAGAAGCTCATACTGCTTTGATATTGCAAGAGCCCTGCATCTGCAGGGCTCTTGCTTTTTTTGCCTGAGATGGCCCGATGGGGTAGAAGGGTGAGATGAGAGTTCTTACAGCTGCGGAGATGGGACAGACCGACCGCCGTACGGTCGAGGAGTTTGGCGTAGCGTTTGGAGCGCTGATGGAAGCAGCTGGTAGTGCAGTCGCAAAGTTTGCGAGGCGGCAATATCCGGCGGCGCGGCGGGTGGTTGCGCTCTGCGGGAAAGGCAACAACGGCGGCGATGGGATGGTCGCGGCGAGAGTGTTGGCAGCCGCGGGCATAGCAGCCGATGTGATCCTTCTCGGCCGTATGGATGAGGTGAAAGGGGAAGCGGCAGAGGCTCTGGCAAGGCTACGGCGGGAGACGAGCGTTCCCGTGCGCGAGGTCGAGAACGAAGCCGGGCTGAAGGCGGCTCTCGACGAGGCTGGGGTTACAAAGTCAGATGGCGATCGCGCAGAACTGGTGCTGGATGCGGTCGTGGGGACGGGATTCCGGCCTCCGCTGCGCGGGTTGGCCGCGAATGCGCGGGACCTACTGAGGGAGTCCTCCGTTCCGGTGGTTGCGGTCGATCTTCCGAGCGGGTGGGATGCGGATTCGACGGAGCAAAGTGTTGAAGGGGCATTCCGCGCGGATGGTGTCGTAACGTTTACGGCTCCAAAGCTGGCGCATGTCTTTGGGTACATGACGGCGGGGCCGGTCGTTGTGGCGAACATCGGTTCGCCGGAGGATGCGATCCCGCCTGGCGATGGCCTGAGCTGGACAGGTAGTTCAAAGGCGATTGCGGAGAAGCCTCGTCCGATGAACTCAAACAAGGGGAAGTTTGGGCATGTGCTGGTTGTGGGCGGAAGCTACGGAACGGCCGGTGCTCCCAGCATGGCTTCGCTTGCGGCACTACGGACGGGAGCCGGGCTGGTGACTGCGGCGGTGCCGAAGTCGATTGTGGATGTGGTGGCGGGGGTTACTCCGGAGCTGATGTTGAAGCCGCTCGAAGAAGGACCGGAGGGGGCGGTTGCGCTTTCGAATGTGGAGGGCGAGTGCCTGGAGGAGTTGCTGAAGCGGATCACGGTGCTTGCGGTGGGTCCGGGGCTGTCGCAGCGAGGCGAGGCAAGCAAGGTCGCGAGAGAACTGCTCGCCAAGACGAAGATTCCGATGGTCATCGACGCCGATGGGCTGAATGCCTTCGACGGACGGGATGACCTGCTGAAGGGGGACGGCAGGACGCTGGTGCTGACGCCGCATCCGGGCGAGATGGCTCGGCTGGCAGGTATGACGGTGAAGGAGGTCGAGGCGGACCGGGTGGGCCTGGCGCGAAAATTTGCTACAGAGCACAAGCTGACGCTGGTACTGAAAGGATGGCGGACGCTCGTCGCGCATCCGGATGGAAGGATCGCGGTGAACACGACGGGGAATCCCGCGATGGCGAAGGGCGGAAGCGGCGATATTCTGACCGGAATCGTGTCCGCGATGCTGGCGCAGTTTTCGGACGATGTTGCGCGTGCGGTGGAGGCAGCGGTGTATCTGCATGGGCTGGCAGCGGACTTTGCAGCGCGGGTGATGGACGAACATACGGTGCTGGCCACAGACACGGTCGCTCATCTCTCGGATTCGTTTCGCTACCGCGTGAAGGATGAAGACGGCCTGACCTGGGTATGCGGGCTGCGCTGAAGAAAGAAAGGTGAAGATTGGCTAAGGAGTTTTCGCGGGAGAAGAGGTTTCGTACACGGAGTGTAGCCGGCACGTTGGCGTTGGGAGAGAGGATCGCGGAGATCCTGATGCCGCCTCCGAAGCTGGTTGTGCTGCGTGGTGAGGTCGGCGCGGGTAAGACGACGCTGGTGAAGGGTATCGCGGCTGCCCTGGGCGCGGCGGTCGAAGAGGACGTGACGAGTCCGACCTTCACGCTGGTGCATGAGTACGTCGGGCCGAAGGTGCGGGTGTATCACCTGGATCTTTATCGGCTGGAGACGGAGCGCGAACTGGCAACGCTCGGTCTGGAGGAGATGATTGCGGAGCCGGATGCGCTGGTGCTGGTGGAGTGGGGCGAACGGTTTGAGAGCATCGTCTCGCGCATGGATGCGGAGATTGCGATGGAGCATGGCGAAGGCGACGAGCGCGGAATGATGGTGCGGTGGGGATGAGGTGCGGCAGCGATACAGCTTTTTCCGCGGCATAGAGCCTGCCAATTGAAACTCGATGGCTTCGGAACTGGAATCAGGGGCTAGCTCGCAGATATAAATCTTCCGGACACCATGATGCGGTGCTAAGGTGCTGCAATGATCGCGCGGGCTCACGGGGCCGAGATAAAACGACTCATGGAGATCCCTTATGCCGGTCAAGAGGATAGCCGTCCTGTGGTTATCGTTCATACCAGCTCTGAGTCTGGGCCAGCAACCCACCCTCCCGGTCCAAGACATAATTCAGCGATCGTCTCAGGCCACGCATGCCGACTGGGAGAGGGCTCCGAGCTTCGACTTTTGCGAGTCGGACCGGATTGGAAAGGAGCTAAAGACATACCAGGTCCAAATGATTGCCGGATCCCGCTACAACCGGCTTATCGCTATCAACGGCAAGAATCTTTCGACTGAGGACCAGGAAAAAGAGACTAAAAGGCTGGATGCTGCGGTTCGGCAGCGGCAGCGGGAGACTGTTGAGGAGCGTCATCGTCGAGTAGCCCGATACGAAGAAGAGAGACGTAACGATCAACGCATGCTCGAAGAACTGACCGTCGCGATGCAATTCACCTGGGCGGGGACGGAGACAATTGATGGACATGAAACCTATGTCCTTGATGCAAATCCAAAACCCGGATACGTTCCGAAGAGTGTAGAGACCTCAGTCCTGAAAGGAATGCGCGGGAAGTTATGGATCGATCAGGCATC
>DASTSJ010000270.1:0-5621 GCA_035760765.1 Edaphobacter sp.
CTTCGACATCACGGATCATCCGACCGAGGGATACAACAAATTTATTCCGTACTACCTGTACCCGGAAGGGACGTACAATGTCGGCCTGAGTAAATCGTCCTTCCGGACGAAGGTGTCTGTGGGCACCAATCCCTGGACGAAGGTGCCGGCAGAGAAGCTGGCCAATGTGGCGACCATCTGCGAGCGGTACGGCGGTGGCGGTCATGCCAGGGTAGGCGCAATCAGCTTCCCTCCGGACCGGGAGGAGGATGCACGAAAGGCGGCGCATGAGATCGTAGCCGAACTGCGCGAGCGGGAGACCGCTGGCTGAACATCAAGCAAGCGCAGTCTGCCGCCCGGGCTCAGAACAGTTGGGAGGTGTTCCGATGAATCCTGTCCTGTGGGGTGGAGTTGGTGTTCTTCTGCTGATCGCGATTGCAGGGGTGACGATGGCCAAGACCAGGTGGGGCCGACCAGAGCTGAATCAACCGCCGGCGGGACTACCGCGCAATAATGGCCGGGTCAGCGGGCATGAGGATGACTGAACATTCTGCGGTTTCATGCTGGCTTTAGCCATGTGGAATGACGTTGGGCCGTACCCGCGGGTCTAGCGCACAACCGTCGTCCTGAGCAAAGCAAAGGATCCCTGTATCTTGCCTGTTGCGTCCATGTGCTTCAGGCAGAGTGCAGGGATCCTTCACTTCGTTCAGGATGATGAAAGTGGCTTTTAGGGTTTGACCTTTGAGAAGAGGTCCAACTTGGTGATGTCGTTGAAGATGACCATCGCCGCGAAGACCAGGATGCAGACGAACGCGACCTGGTAGACGCGCTCCTTGAGCTGCTGGTTCAGGTCGCGGCGCATGATGGATTCGACTACCAGGAAGAGGATCATGCCACCGTCCAGGATCGGGATCGGCAGAAGATTGAAGATCCCAAGGTTGAGCGAGATGTAGGCCATGAGGCCAATGAGGGGCATCCAGCCGGGCATGGCGGCGGCCTCATGGATTTGCTGGCCGATGCCGATTGGGCCGGAGAGCGAGCGTACGGAGACCTGGCGGGTAAACATTCGCTTCAGGACCTCGACGATCAGCATCGAGCCCTTCTTGTTGTACTCCCACGATGCTGCCACGGCCTTGCCGAAGGGAAGGCGCTGCACCTTGACCGGGGGCTGGACGGGGTGGAAGCCGAGGCGGTAATCCTTGGTTCCGTCTCCGACCTCGGCAAGCTGCGGCGTGATCTGGATAGGAATCATCTGTCCATCACGGTTTACAACGAGGGATGCTGGCTTGCCAGCTTGATCCTGGAGGTAGGCAAGCAGTGCCGGTACAGAGTGGAGATGAAGTCCGTCGATAGTGACGATGGCATCGCCCGGTTTAAGGCCAGCGCGGGTGGCGGGCATATTGGGCTCAAGAGCATCCACTTTGACGGGGACGTTCTGCATCTTCGGAATCAGGCCCACACGGTCGAGCGAGAAGTTGTCGGCGCCGCCCTTTGCTTCCACGAATAGCTTCGTATTCACCCTCTGGCCGTCGTGCATATAGGAGAAGGCGATGTCGTGGTTCAGGTTGAGGACGGAACGAATCGCGACCTGGTCCCAGGTGGGATTTTCGATCGTATCGTAGTGGACGATCAGATCGCCGGAGTGAATTCCAGTGCGCGCGGCTGGGCTGTTGGCCGGGATGTAGTCGGTCAGCGCTGGACCCGAGATGTACTCCTGCACCTCGTTGTGGAGCATGGAGACGCCGGTCATCAGGCCGAGAGCCAGGATGAAGTTGGCGAACGGACCGGCGAGGGCGACCAGCATGCGCTGCCAGCGCGGATGCGCATTGAAATCACCAGGGTCAGTCGGTGCTTCTCCGGGGTTGTCGCCGGACATCTTGACGTAACCGCCAAGTGGAAGCAGAGAAAGGCGATAGTCGGTGTCGCCGCGACGGAAGCCGATGAGGCGCTTGCCGAAACCGATCGAGAAAGTCTCCACACGGATGCCGCAGAGCTTGGCGACGGCAAAGTGGCCGAACTCATGCACCAGCACCATGATGCCGAGCACGATACCTAACTGAATGATTGTAGACATGATGGGAGAGTGTGGACCTCGCTCGGAGAATCAATACGCCTATCGGAGTGCACCAGAGAACTGGTGAGCGATCACCTCGCGAGCACGCGCTCTGGCACGAAGATCGGCATCAAGCACGTCCTTGATAGACGATAGAGCACGGTCTGAGGTTTGCTTCAGCACCTCCTCTATTGTACGTGGGATGCCGAGGAAGGGAATGCGACCTTCGAGGAAGGCAGCGACAGCGATTTCGTCGACGGCATTGAGTGCGATACATGCCTCCCCGCCGGTCTGTGCGGCCTCGTAAGCGAGCCGCAAACAGGGGAAGCGGTCGAGGTCAGGCGCGGAGAAGTCCAATTGGCTCAGCGCCGCCAGGTCGAACTGCAGCCCGGGAGCCGGTGTTGCGTCCACGCGCTCGGGGTAGGCGAGGGCGTAGAGGATGGGCAGTCGCATGTCGGTGACCGATATCTGGGCGAGGATGCTGCCGTCGATGAACTCGACCATGGAATGAACGGTCGACTGAGGGTGGATCGAGACTCGGACCTGAGCAGGAGGAAGAGAGAAGAGCCTGCAGGCCTCAATGACCTCAAATCCCTTGTTCATCATCGTGGCTGAGTCGATGGTGATCCGCTGCCCCATGACCCAGGTGGGGTGCTTGAGTGCCTGGGCCGGAGTGATGTGTTCGAAGTCGGCCAGCGGTGTATTGCGGAAGGGGCCGCCGGATGCGGTGAGCCATACCTGCCTCACTTCAGAGGGTTTACCGCCACGCATGCACTGGTGCACGGCATTGTGCTCGGAGTCGATCGGCAGAATCGCGACGTTTTTCTCTTTCGCCGCCGACATGACCAGTTCTCCGGCAGCGACCAGACATTCCTTGTTAGCTAATCCAATGGTTTTGCCAGCCTGAATGGCGGCGTAGGTAGCCTCAAGACCAGCCACACCGACGATCGCGGAGACGACGAAGTCAACCTCAGGGAGTGTGGCGACCCGGATGGTTCCTGCGGTTCCATGAACGACTTCGATTCCTGTGATTCCGGCTGAAGCTAGACGCTTCTTAAGCTCAGAAGCGAGTTCCTCCGTAGCGATCGAGACCACCTTCGGACGCCATTGCGAACACTGCGCGAAGGCGGCTTCTACGTTCTGGCCTGCTGCCAACGCGATCGGCTGATAGCGGTCTGGAAAGGATTCGCAGATGGAGAGCGTAGAGGTGCCGATGGAGCCGGTCGAGCCGAGGATGGCGAGCTTTTTCACGAGGTCTATTTTCGCAGATACACGGCAGAAAAGGTCGTCTAGAATCTGCCCAAACCGAAGTAATCCTTCAGCAGAAGGGCGAACCAAAGGACAGGAGCGGCGACCAGCAGAGCATCGATGCGGTCGAGGATTCCTCCGTGGCCCGGGAGCATGGTTCCCGAGTCCTTGACGCCGGCGCCCCGCTTGACGGCGGACTCAAGCAGATCGCCGACCTGAGCAGCGATATTGAGGACGGCAGCGAGCACCAGAGTCTGCCAGATGGGCTCTGAAATATGCAGGATCAGATTGCCGCGGGCGGTAAGGGCGTCACTGATCCACAAGAGGAGCGATGCGGCTACAAGACTGCCGCCGATTGAGGCAAAGGCGCCCACCCATGTCTTGCCGGGGCTAATGCGTGGGGCGAGCTTGCGCTTGCCGAATGCTCGGCCGAAGTAGAGCGCGGCAATATCGCCGGACCAGACGCAGATCATCAGAAATACAACCAGCGCCGGGCCATCTTCCTGTTTCCACAACATCGGAACAAGCGTGAGCGGGTAAGCGATCCAGATGAGGCCAAAGAGGCCCTGAGCCGTATCGGGCAGAACCTGAATGAGCGGAGCGCGAAAGCCGTTCCAGGCAAAGAGCAGCAGAGTCAGAGCGCTCAGGACCGGAAGCTGTGCTTCGACAGGAAAGTTGGGCAGGGTGACCACGAAGGCCAGCGCCGCACCAAGAGCCATCCACCAGATGGGAATGCGCAACTGGGCGCCATGTTTCTCCGCTCCGACGGCAGCAAGCTTCAGGTACTCATAGACCGCCAGCTCGGCCACGATGGCAGCCGCGAGTGTGATCATCCAGAGCTGCCCGAAGAAGACAAGTCCAAAGACGAGAACGATCAGGACGATGGCGGTAAGGATTCGCTTCATGGAAGAACCACGACAAGTATATCTATGGGTTGCAGACAACACATGGTTTGTCAGCGAGGTGCGCTGACTTACGCAATTGCTTGCACGTTGTACAGCGTTGCCCAGCGATCTCTACATCCATCGAGTCGAGACCGCTATGGTAAATAACGGAAGTCTATTAGCGGCGGGACAACTCGCGGGGGGACAGCTCGGTCGCAATCTCGTTTTCGAGCTCCGAGACCGGCTGGAGAGAGTCAATCTTCTCGTCGGAGTTGTCGCTCAGTCCCCCGAAGCGACGGTCGCGACGCTGATAGTCGGCGATGGCCTCGAGCAGGTGAATGCCGCGGAAGTCGGGCCAGAGGCGATCGGTGATGAAGATCTCGGAGTAGGCGATCTGCCAAAGCAGGAAGTTCGAGATACGCTGCTCGCCGGAGGTGCGAACGATCAGGTCAGGATCGGGCATGCCGGCGGTGTAGAGCGCGCGAGAGATGGTGGACTCGTCGAGAGAATCGAGTGCGCCTGCGCCGAGCAGGTCCTCGACCGAGCAGCCACGGCCATGGGCCTCGGTGGTTAGGTCGGTCAGGATGCGGCGAACGGCATCGACGATCTCGGACCTGGCACCGTAGTTGAGGGCGAGCGTCAGGGTCGTACCGGTGTTCTTCGCAGTCGACTCCATCGCCCACTGCATCGTGTCCTGTACCTCCTGGGGGAGGTCGTAGGTACGGCCGATGTAGGCCATGCGAACGTTGTTGTCGTTCATTCGCTTGACGTTGCCGATCAGGTAGCTCTTGAGCAGCTTCATCAGGAAGCTGACCTCGGACTTGGGCCGGCGGAGATTGTTTTCAAGCGAAAATGCGTAGAGCGTTAGAAACGGGAGGTTGATGCGGGAGGCTGTCTCGACGACATACTGCACGCTCTCGGCCCCCTGCTGATGGCCAAGGAAGCGCTTGAGCGCACGTTTGCCCGCCCAGCGTCCGTTGCCGTCCATGATGATGGCGATGTGCTGGGGGATTCGGTCGGGATCAAGTTGCCGGTAGACAGCCTGTTCCTCAGCGGAAAGCTCGTGTACGCGGCTTGGCAAACTGGACGGCAAATACTACCTCACAAAGCATGACGCTAGCACACCGGAGTGCCAGGCGCAATGAACGCACTTTTGTGGAAAGCAGGATCGGGCGAGATAGGACTGGGGGAGCGGAGCGTGCCGCGCTCGTGGAAGACTTGCCACTGCGCGGCACGTAGGAGTCTTAGTGCAACCTGTGCAACATTATGCAGTTACGCGGTGCGGCGTCGGCCTGCGGCCAGTTCTCGAACGTGATTCAGGAAGATGGAGCGCTGCAGGGCGTCGAGTTCCGAGACATAGGCGGCGATCTCTGCCAGGAAAGGATCGTTCATCAGCACGGCCGTCTCGTCCCGCTGGCGGGTCTTGGGGTCGCGCAGCAGGGTAGAGATGTCCACCT
>DASTSJ010000271.1:0-8271 GCA_035760765.1 Edaphobacter sp.
AGATCTGGTCGAAGTGGTCGCGCAGGCGAGCGATGCCTTCCGGCGAGAGCTGATAGATGCGCCGCGTGCCCTGTTTGCTGTCCAGCACCAGTCCTGCCTGCTTCAGCACGCGCAGATGCTGAGAGACGGCGGGCCGGCTGACCGGCAAATGGGAAGCGAGCTCATGGACCGCCATCGGTCCCCGGCTTAGCCGATCGAAGATGGTCATCCGCGTGGCATCGGCCAGCGCATCAAGTCCGGATTGAAGGTAAGCATCCACTTACCGTAAGTATTAGCTTACGGTTGTCGCTCGTGTCAACAGCTCCACACGGAACTTAGGGAGTTGCCGTCGCGGCCATGGGGGAAACAGGCCGCCTCAGGTCGATATCGGCCGTACCGATGCGTCCTGTGGCTTCGACCCGCACCACGAACCGGACCCGTGTCGCTTTGGGATCGTGCGGCATCAGGTAGTGAATGTCCAGAGCTCTTTCAAGCCGACCTTCCGCAGGTGCCGGAGAAGTCGTGGTTGCGTGGATGATCTTCGCGTCGCGCTTCAGTTCCTTGTTCTTTTTGTCGAAGGTGGAAGTGACCAGAATCACCTCCGCACGGCGCGGCTCCGCGCCATCGGCATCGCTCCAGACCAGTCCTTTGGCATCGACGTGGATATCGAATGTCTCCGGAGAGCTGGCAAGATGCGTGGCGGAGACGGGAACCCCGTCATAGACCATCGTGCTGGTATCTGCCAGGACCAGGTCGGCGACAAGGAGCTTCGACGGCTTGACCGGGTTCGTCTGCTCGGGTTTGTAGTCAAGATAGTAGCCTTCGCGCGTCATGACCTTAAGGCCGGGACGATCGACCGTGACCTTAATCCGCCGGAACTTCTGAGGATCGAGCGAATCGTTGGTCGGTCGATAGGTCAACGTATAGAACGCTGCACCGTCGCGAATCGCACTGCCGATCTCGGCGTCCACATCGTTGCGGCCGTATAGCGCTCGTCCACCCGTGGCCTCTGCCAGCTTCGCGAACTGGTAGTTGCCTCCGAAGGGATCGGTGATAGCGGCGTCGGACCCGTACGTCTGCGGGTCCATCTGAAGTCCCGCCGGATCGATGGTGTAAAGCGTGATTCGTGCATCGCGCAGCGTGTTGACGCACTCCTGCACGGCCGTCGCTACCCGCTGTTCCGTATCGACCGGGTAGTTCGCCATGTTCAGGTTAGGAAATCCGCGGCCGATCCAGATCATGTTCTTGTGCCCTGGAT
The DNA here is from genome assembly GCA_035760765.1 of Edaphobacter sp. Taxonomy (GTDB): domain Bacteria; phylum Acidobacteriota; class Terriglobia; order Terriglobales; family Acidobacteriaceae; genus Edaphobacter. Next base: position 1,238 of record DASTSJ010000271.1, read on the forward strand.
GCCCCATGGTGGCCAGGGCAACTCGACGCAGCGTAAAGAAGGCTGTGCCATATCGCTCCGCGAGCCAGGTGTACTGATGTACCTGCCAGGGATACGCTGCGAAGTGATGGTTCAGGGCGGAAAGCAGCTCGTCCTTATTCTGGGTGTAGTCATGCAGTACGGTGAAGTTTTGCAGGCTGACTGCCACCAGCATGGTTGGGGTCGAGAGCTTGCCCGGCTGCCGCTCCAGGAACTTCTTCAGCGAGTAGCGCGCGAAGGCCATGTCTTCGAATCGCGTAGTGAACTCGTCGAGCAGGACGATGTTGACAGGGGCCCGCGGGGCCACCTTGTCGAGCGTTGAGGTCGAATTGATCGAGAGTTGAGGCGCAAGCGTCTGGGCGCCGGCGGCCTCAAAGTTCTGAACAGTCTGGGGTTCGTTCGATTCCGTTACGTGGAAGTCATCTTTCTTCAGATCGGTGACGACGTTCCCCTTGGAATCGGTGACGACCATGTCCAGCACCACGATGCGCGCATTACTCGTAATGGTGTACACGCCGTTCGAGTCCGTTGCGAGGTTATTCGCCGCCTGGTCGGGACCCTGCGCTGGCGATGTCTGGCCGGCAGTATTCTGCGCCTTTGCGCTGCCGGTTGAAGTGTGCTGCGCGGCGGCCGGAAGGGCCAAGGCAGCTAGAAGAAATACAGTAATCCGGCAAACATTCATCGTCACCTCCCAACCACATCTAAACCCGGCATTTCCATCAAGTTGCTGCGAAGCTGGCAAGTTGAAGAAAGAATTTCAATGCTGCTGTAACGGTTTTCTGAGCGTTTGTGCATCTGAGTCAGAACGGTGCCTTGGTACCGATCGCCTCAGATAACCTTGAAAAAGCACCTATGAAGACTCGACGTATCGTCATTGCAGCGGCTGCTCTTCTTGCGGTTGTTTGCCTGGTCTGGCTCGTCTGGCCGTCGGACTCAAAGAAGCGGCCGGTTGCGTCCACGGCGACTGCTCCGACAGAAATGACTTCGCGCGCCAGCACGAATGTATCGACGAAGGATCTTTTAACGACCGTTTTTGCCCACAACCTCGAGCTTCGCAAAGGGCCCCAATTCCGCATCTATGTCCGCTGGATTCGCGGGCAGATGCTGCCCACACACAAGGGCGTGGTGCCGTCGCTCGATGACGAGAGCAGCTTTGTCTTTCAGATCGATCGCGGACTCATTCACGTCAACCTGGGCGATATCGGCAACTACCTGAACTCTGCGATGGCATTGCGCTCGCCCCTCAAGGACATGAAGCTGACCGGCGAAGGACAGCAGATCCGCCTGACCGGCGTCATGCATAAGCTGCTGATCCCGCTTCCGGTTGAGATCCTGGGAACCATCGGGCCCGCTTCAGGCGGTAGAGTCCATGTGAAGATCAACAAGATCAATGTGCTCAAGATCCCGGTCAAGGGGCTTCTGAAAGGTCTCAGTGTAGAGGTGGACGACATCGTCGGAAAGGAGCCGGTCGATGGAGTTGAGGTGAAAGACAACGACATCTACCTGAATACAACAAGTCTTCTGCCTCCTCCGCATATCCGCGGGCAGATCTCCGCCATCGAACTGCACGCACCGGATGTGGTTGTAACGTACGGAAGCACCTCCCCGGATGACGACCAGCAGCTTGCCCAGTGGCATAACTTCCTGCGGCTCCGCGGAGGCTCCGTGGCGTTCGGCAAGCTGGTGATGAACGACGCCGACCTCACCCTGGTGGATGCCTCCGACGATACCTGGTTCGATCTGGATCTCGGCAACTATCACGAGCAGCTGGTGAAGGGCTACAGCCGGATGACTCCCGATAAGGGGCTCGAAATGTTCATGCCCGGCGTCGGTCGGGCGCTGCCTCCCGGATCGGTCTCTCTCGATACCCTGCGCGACAAATCGAAGCCCCTGCCCAACCCCACCATCGTCCGCTGATGCTCAAGGCAGAATGACGCATGGACCCTCGGCGGTCTCATGCTTTACAGCCTCCAGTGCCTCGTTGGCCTGATCGAGCGAGAAGGTGCGGACGTGCGGCCGGATGCCAATCTCGTGGGCAAGGGCAAGGAAGTCGCGCGCGTCCTGGCGCGTCATGTTCGTTACAGAGCGGATCTGCCGCTCTCCCCATAGCAGCGTGTCGTAGTCGAAGGCCGGCATCTGGTCCAGGTGAATGGCGTTGATCGCAACCACTCCGCCTTTGCGCAGGCTGGAGAGCGCCGCAACGACAACCGCCCCCGACGGCGCAAACGTCACGGCACGATCCAGCGGTACCGGAGGCTTGTCATTCTCCGTCCCCACCCACATTGCTCCAGCCGCTTCAGCCTGCTCGCGATGCTGCTGCCCCCTTGTCGAGACGTAAACCTCGCAGCCCCAGTGCCGCAACACCTGGATGGCGAGCGAAGCCGACGCTCCGAAACCGAACAGCCCAACGCGCTCCCCCGGTTGCGTCCCTGCTACCCGAAGGCTGCGGAAGCCGATGATGCCGGCGCAGAGCAGAGGAGCGAGATGCCGGGGCTCAACGTCTGAGGGCAGGGGAAAGGCGAAGTCCGAGCGTACGAGAGCAAATTCAGCGTAACCACCGTCGACGGTATAGCCGGTTAGCACCGGGTGGTCACAGAGGTTCTCTTCTCCGCGCCTGCAGAATGGGCAGGTAAGGTCCGCTCCTCCGATCCACGAGACCCCGGCACGGGAGCCTAGAGGAAGCGCATCTGTGGTTCCGTCAATCACTTCCCCGACGATCTGGTGACCGGGAATCAGCGGATCGCGCAGGGTCGGCAGATCCCGCTCGAGAATATGCAGGTCGGTCCGGCAGACCCCGCAGGCCAGCACGCGCAGCAGCGTGTACCCCGGAGTAGGTTGCGGCTTCGGAACGTCTTCGATCGAGAGCGCATTGGCAGAGGCACGAAGCACAGCAGCTTTCATCGCAGGCGGCTCCTTCAGGACGAGTCAGCGTTCTCTTTATCTTAGGATTCGACCTTCGTAGGGATCAGTCATCCAGGCAAAAGAAAAGGTCCCTGAACGGGACCTTTTCTTTTGCACCTTACCGGATGACTTGCTCAGCGAAGATTACATACCGGAGTCTTGATGCTGGAGCTGCGCCTGGTACCCCTTCTCGAAGCTGTCGCGGTAATCCTGACGGGCTGCGCCCTTTACCGGAGGATTCTTGTAGAGGTGGGACGACTTGGCGTCGATCTTGCGCTTGGCGGCCCTGTCGAGCTTGGCGGCTTCGACACCGTCGCGGAAGCCCTGCTGGGCCTGCTCGGTTCCTGCGGGCGGCGTATTCCAATCCTGGATTGCCGTCTGGTTCTGGTTCTGCGAGTTCTGGGCGTGCGCAAAGATCGGGGCGCCGCTCATAAGGACCACTGCCATCAGTGGTGCTGCAATGCGGTTAAGCTTCATGTTTCCCTCACGGCCGAGATCCCCATCGAGACAGGGTCCCAAGAAGACACAACTGGGTGCTCCTTCGTCGGGCCGCCTTATAAGATACAGCGGAAAATCAAAGGGTTGCAGAATATTTGGTCACAAAACCCTGCATTAAAGCGATTTTTCCGGCTCAGGGGTGCGTTTTCCGCCTACATATTGGTGTGGCCGGCGCGCATCTCCTCGTTAAAGCTGGGCTTCAGGAACTTGAGTGCGGCGTCGAGCTCCTGGAAGTAGCCGTCGCGATGTCCCATCAGGGCCTCGGTCGGGGTGGCGAAGTCGGTGTCGGCAGCGAGACGGATGATGCCTTCGTGCGCGACTGCCTGGGCGACCTTGCGGAGATCTTCCACCGTGGTGTTGAGGTACTGGGCATCGCGCGGATCGGTGAGCCAGACGGCCTCGTCTCCGCCCAGGATGCCGGAGAGCCAGAAGACCTTGGCGGCGAGGAACTCCATGCGCTGCGATTCCGTCGTGTCGTTGAAGATAAAGCGCTTCTGCTTGGTGCTGTAGTAGCGGGTGGTGACGGGCACGGGCTGACGGTTGCCGCTCTTGACCAGTTCGATCTGGCCCTGGTCTGTCGTTTTGCGCACGGCGTTGTAGATGAAGGACTCAGCGAAGGGCTGCTCGAGCGCGGGGACGACCTCGGCAAAGGTGCGGGTCAGAGACGCGGAGACCTTGGCGTGCAGCACGCTCTCGTTTCCATCTTCCAGGCGAGCCTCGCCGTGCACGATGTAGGTGTCGGCGCCGGAGGTGGAGGCGTGGAAGGGCCACTCGAACTTGCCGAAGCTGAACGGAATGCCGTGCAGGGTGAGGTAACAGTCCGGACGGGGGTTCTTCAGGCGGGTGGCGGACTCCTGCATGTAGCTGTCGACGACGTTCTTCAGAGGCGACTGGGAGAAGTCGAAGCCTGCGCTCAGCTCAAGCGTCTGCTTCTTCGCGGGATTCGATGCCAGTGCGAGGGTGAACCGTGCCGTTGGGCCGCCGGAGAAGTCCTTGCCCTCTTCGACTGAAACCACGACCAGCCCGGCTGCCTTTGCCGCCGCCTCTACCTGTGCTGCCAATGCCGTCTGCGCTACTGTGCTCATTGCCTGTCTTCCTGAATCAGATTTTCCGCAACCCTCTTATTCTAGCGGATAGGGCCGAAGAACAGGGGGGGGATTGACGCGCTGTTGGCGTGGGGTTAGCGATCGAAGCTGTTTCCGTCGAACCCAAATGACGCGATACGTAATTTCTCGGTAACGCTAAGAAGTAGTGTGTTTTGCCCGTAGAATCTTCGGCGCTCCAGGCAAAATACAGGGATCCTTCACTACGTTCAGGATGACGGCTTTCGATGCGAACTCTTCTGTCACCTTTGCAATGTGATGGCGGCATTCAAGGCATCCAGCGCCGAGCTTTGAGTTCCGGCATCCGGAGTGGTGACCGGGCCGGACCAGACAGTCCCGAAGGTGTTCTGCGGGGTGCGGTTCTTCGTCCAGATCGCTTCTGCGTTGGTCGCGATGGCTTTTTCGTAGACGGGCTCCGAGGCTCTGGCGTTCAGGTCGCGCAGATTGCGGATGAAGATTCCCTTGAACTGGATTCCATCGGCGCCACAGTTGGGCTCGCACGGCTCGTGGATGACGCCGGCCTTGTCGCTGAAGTGAGCCACGGCGGCGTCGGCGATTTGGCGGGCGTGCGTCAGGATGTCCGCTCCGCCGCCCGTCCGGGACCACTCCGCGAGAGCGCCGATCAGCACGCCCTGGTTGTAGGTCCAGATTGTCTTCTTGTTGTTAGTGCATTTGCCCGTGCCCGCGTCGATGGTGAGGCCGTCGTTAACCAGGTGATCGCCGTTGATCATGCCGCTCATGTAGAACCACTTCCATTCGCGCGCGGCCCAGTCGGCATACTTCTGGCCTTCGGCGGAGTAGACACGGCTGGCAAGATGCGCGGCGACGGAGAAGAAGAGTTCGTTGGCGATGGCGTTCTTGTACTTCTTGTCCTTGCTCCACCAGATGCCGCCGCTGCAGGTGTCGTCCCACGATGCCGCCATGTCGTCGAAGATGGAGCGCGCCATGGTGAGATAGCGCACATCATGCGTCAGATCGTAGGCATCGATCCAGGCGAGCGCCCACCATCCTTCATCGTCGTAGTAGTTGTTGAGGAAGCCGGGAAAGCCTGTCAGCTCCTTCTTCGGATCGGTGCGCTGGTCTTTGGGGATCGTGACCTGGGCCTGCTTGTAGGTATTTGCAAGCACGGCGGTGTACTGCCTGGAGCCTGTGAGTCGCATGTAGTCGGTAAGCGCTGTGATCGCGTTCGCGGAGTTCCACCAACCCGTTGTTCGATAGAGCCCCATCTTCGGCACGTACCACTGCTGCAGGACTTTCACACCGAGTTCTGCTCTCTGGCTTGCGTCGTTCGAAGGTGCCTGTGCGATGCAAAGGGGAGCGGCGACGAAGAGGCTGAGAGCGAGAGTTACTGCGCGACGGAAGCTCATCTCTTCGTTCTAACAGCTCTTCCCGCAAACTTCATCAGAGGCAACCAGGTTGTACAGTCGGATACCGAGTGCGATTCTGCAGCTGTACTCGCGTGGGCTTGCATAGAATCGCACTCACCTCCATGCGAAATCTCATCATGACCCGCCGCTCCGCCCTCGTCTCTTTTGCCGCTGCTGCAGTCAACCCTCGCGTTCTGCTTGCTGCTCCTGTGGATCAGCTTGCGGAGGAGCTTGCGAAGATCGAAGCCAAAAGCAAAGGGCGGCTTGGAGTCGCGGTGCTGCTCCCGTCGGGCAAGCGCATTCAGCATCGCGGCGAAGAGCGGTTTCCGATGTGCAGCACGTTCAAGTTTCTGGCGGCATCGCTTGTGCTCACGCGAGTGGATTCAGGGAAAGAGCATCTGGATCGAGCGGTGAGCTTTTCAAAAGGCGATCTCGTGACCTATTCGCCGGAAACGGAGAAACATGCTGGCGGCAGCATGACGATGGCTGAGCTATGCAAGGCTGCTCTCACCCTGAGTGACAATACGGCAGCGAATCTGCTGCTGGCGAGCTTTGGCGGACCCCCGGCGGTGACGAGCTTTGCGCGTTCGATCGGCGACCCAGTGACCCGGCTGGACCGCACGGAGACCACGCTGAACGAGGCCACGCCCGGTGATCCGCGCGACACGACCACGCCGAACGCTATGGTGAAGAATCTCGAGAAAGTTTTGTTGGGCAACGTGCTGAAGCCGGGAACGCGCAAGCAGTTAACGGAGTGGATGCTCGAGAATACGACGGGGAAGCCGAAGTTCGTGGCGGGGCTTCCGTCGGACTGGAAGGTCGCCGATAAGACAGGGTCAGGCGGACACGGCTCGAACAACGATATCGGTGTGCTCTATCCGCCTGCGGGCAAGCCGATCCTGATCGCGTCCTACCTCACCGAGACAGAGATTCCGAACGACGACCGGAATGCGATCCATGCGGACGTGGCGCGGGCGATTGCGGCAAGATTCAGTTGAGTACATCCCTTCTGCGGAAATCGTTCACGCGACCGAAGGAGCAGCGACTGCAGAGCCGCAGCGGGGGCAGAATCCTGCACCGGCGGTCAGGGCTGCTCCGCATGCCGGACAGGCTGAGGCCACGGGCGGGGGATATCCGTTGACTCCGA
>DASTSJ010000272.1:0-5197 GCA_035760765.1 Edaphobacter sp.
GAATGGAGGCCGCCACTACAACAACTTCACCCAGGTCGCCGATCTCATCAGCAAGGTTCCCGGCAGCGACGACTTCTGGAACAAGGACCTTTCAGTCTTTGCTGAAGACAGCTGGAAGCTTGCTCCCTCGTTCACGCTGACGGCTGGTGTTCGTTACGATACGCAGCTTGTCCCTCAGCCTCCTCGCCCCTATACGACCAGCGCGAACGGCCAGCCCAGCCCGCTCGGCCAGTTCTACACCAGCACCATCAATATCAACTACAAAATGGTGCAGCCACGTATCGGCTTCTCCTGGTCTCCGCAGGCGGGAACGGTATTCCGCGGCGGCTACGGCATGTTCTATGGCCTGACCTCGAACTCCACCTTCTACGCGCTTCGTGTCGAAAACGGCGTCTTCCAGCAGCAGTACAACTTCTCGAGCCCTACCGCTCCTGGTGCTCCCGCTGCACCTAACGTCCTCTTCACGCCTCCTGGTCCTGCTCTTGCTGCTCCCTTCGCAGGTGCGGCTACTCCGCAGGCCGTCGGTCTCGGGAACGCTTCGCTGCCGAAGATCTCCTTCCGCGGCCTGAGCCCCACCTTCTCCAATCCCTTCACCCACTCCATGGATCTCGGCGTCGAGCAGGAGCTTCCGCTCCACTCGTCTCTGTCGATCTCTTACGTGGGAACACGCGGTCTGCGGCTGCCTTACTTCATCGATGTAAACCAGCCAGCCCCGACGACAACGCGCACTTACGACGTATACAGTGCGGCTGGAGCTCTGACCCAGCAGGTGACTGTGCCGTTCTCTCCAGCAAATGCACTTCGTCCATCGCCAAACGATGGCAGCATTCTCGCCGGTTTCAGCGGCCTCAACTCCTGGTATCACTCGATGGCAGTCTCCATCCGCAAGCCGATGGCGCATGGTGTTGAGGTCCTCATCAACTACACATGGTCCAAGGCAATGGATAACAGCCAGGTCTCCGGAGTGAGCGGTACCTTCAATGGAACCAACATCATCCTCGATCCCTTCAACCTGAAGAACAACTATCCGAGCGGAATCAACCTGACCCGCGAGTACGCACGGTCCGACCTCGACATGCGTTCGCGCTTCGTCGGAAGCATCGTGGCTACGTCCAACTTTACGCTGCCCACCTATGCTCGGACCGTCGTCAATGGATGGACACTCTCCGGAACGTTCACCGCGCAGTCAGGAACGCCTCTTACGGCGTTCATGTCGAACAATCCGTCCTCGGCGGGAGCGGCCTATGCAGGACTCGACGGCTCGGCTACTGGCCTTGCGGTCAACCTCAACAACTCGCCTGGTTCGGCCTTCGGTCGCGCGCCGTTCCTTCCGCGCAATGCGTATGTCTATGGCGGCGTACGCAACCTCGACGCCCGTCTGTCGAGAGACTTCCCCATCCACGAGTCGATCAAGTTCCAGCTGCTGATGGAGGCCTTCAACGCCGTCAACAAGCGGCAGGTGCTTGGCGTCAACTCCACAGCCTACTCGTTCGCTGCTCCTCTGGTGGCCGGCGGAAATGCAAGGATCGTTCCTTACACCGCTACCCCCTTCGGAGCGCCAACCCAGACCACGGGCGTTCTCTACGGACCCCGTCAGTTCCAGTTCGCGGCGAAGCTCTTCTTCTAACCCGCGAAGAACGTAACCAAAGAAAAAGGCTCCCGAAAGGGAGCCTTTTTACGCTGAAATGCTGGTTGTGGATCTCAGAAGATGGTGCGCCCGAGAAGATTCGAACTTCTGACCTACAGCTTCGGAGGCTGCCGCTCTATCCAGCTGAGCTACGGGCGCGTGCCTTAAGCGTAGCATGTTCGTGACGGATTGACAGCGTTCCTGGCTTCGGCCAGCATCGAAGAGGAATCACAGGATCACCTCAGTTCAACAACGAAAGAGAGACAGATCATGCTTCGTCGCAGCCTTGCCACTTTCGCCTGTACCGCTCTGCTCGCCACCGCCAGCCTGGCCCAGATGGGCAAGTCCATGCCAAGCCCGCCGGAGACGGCCACCGCCTCCCTGAATGGCAAGACGATCACAGTCAAATACGGCGCTCCCTCCATGCGAGGCCGAAAGATTATGGGTGAACTGGTCCCTTACGGTAAGGTGTGGCGCACCGGAGCCAATGAGGCCACAAGCTTTGTCACCGAAGGCAACCTGAAGATCGGGACCACAAGTGTTCCGGCTGGAAACTACACCGTCTACACGCTGCCCAGCGCCGGTCAGTGGATGCTGATCGTCAACAAGCAGACCGGTCAGTGGGGAACCAAGTACGACCAGTCACAGGATCTGGCCCGCATCCCCATGAAGTCCGAGAAGCTCTCCTCACCGCAGGAGAAGATGTCGATCACGTTTGAGAAGACCCACGGCAACTCCACCGAGATGCACGTCAAGTGGGAGAACACCGATGAGTACGTTACGGTGACGGCGCAGTAACCAGATGCCTCTTCCAAATAGGCTGCAGATCGCTACCGGCGAGATGGAGGGCTACCCACAAGGTGAACCATCCCACGCCGAATAGCGGCTGCAGCCATTGCATCCCATGCAGCCATGCGGTTGCAATTCCGATGACAATCATTGCGAAATTGACCATCAGAATGGCGGAACTTCTAAGGGTACTGCCCGTGCCTTTACCTCTAGACTCGGCGTAGAAATACGCGGTTAGATAGTGATAAAAGCTGGCTGCCGCAATATGGAAGATGTAGATTCCCACCCGAAAAGACTCGCTCATGTATCTTCCATAGCTGGACCAAACCATTGTTTCGCCCAACAGAAACAGCGTAAGCAGAGGTAACAGAACTTCTCCTTTTGCGAGCATTTGCCAACCGCCACAGGCGAGTATCACGACGGCAATTGCTGCGGAGCCGGCGAATACGATCAAGGGATTTCCCAGCGATCCCGCTCGAAACAGGCACAGCGTAAACCAGGCAAATGCCACGACGGGAGAGTAGTAGGCGGTGCGAATCTCGCTGATGCCAGAGAAAAATACCTCCGCTTTTACAAAATGAGAGATGTTATAAACCCACGCCAACAGGCTGAATACAGCCACCCCCAACCAGGTTCGTAAAGCTACCAGGAGAAGCAGCAGAATGCAGACAGCAGCCCAGTAACCCGTTCTAGAAGTCCTGGAATAGCGGCGACTGGCAAGCCACTGCCCACGCCAGGCATAGGCGAAATGCGACCACCCAGCAAATACGGTCAGTGCGTATAGATTTAAGATCTCAGGCGCGAGAGAGCCTTCCCAAATGTGTTTCGGAGGAACAGGCACTAACTTTAACGGGAGAGAGTAACCAATGCCAAGGAGAAGAAACGTGAGGCCCAGCGCCAGATAAGGACGGCTGGTTGTCTTTAGCTCAGCGGAGGTCGAGGTAGAACTCATCGCAGTTATCGCGATTTTATCGAGCCTAAAGATCGGCTGCTTCTTTTTCTTTCCTAAGCTTCTCCATGACGGCCGAGACCAGCTCCTTTGCCCCATTCAGATTCACCATCACAGCCTGCAGATCGAGCGCCGGAACCTTCGGGTTCCGGTTGCTTGTGCAGTAGACGCCGTGCTGGCCGATTAGGATCAGCGCGTCTGTGAGGCAGTCCATCGTCGCTGCCAGGCGACCGCGTGCCTCACCCATCATGAACTCGTACTTCTCGAGCTCGGCGCTGCGGTCATCGCCTAGATAACGGAACTCGGACACTACCACTCCTTCGCGGCGGAGTCGGGCGTCAGCGCCGAAGAGTCAGGCGATCCGTTTGGGCCTGGCTTCCAGCGCAGAATAGGCTTGCGGGCGGCCGTGGTCTCGTCCAGGCGCCGCAGCCGCGTTGTGTGCGGCGATGTCGTGACGATCTCGGGGTTCTCCTCGGCCTCGCGGGCAATCTGCTTCAGCGCGTCGATCAGCAGGTCCAGCTCCTCGCGGCTTTCGCTCTCTGTCGGCTCGATCATCATCGCGCCCGGAACGACGAGAGGGAAGGAGACTGTGTAGGCGTGGAAACCGTAATCGATCAAGCGCTTGCCCATATCGCCAGTCTTCACACCGTTGCGCGCCTGGCGTCTGTCGGAGAAGACGACCTCGTGCAGCGATGGAGCCTTATAGGGAAGCTCAAACGTATCGCCCAGCTTTGCGCGAATATAGTTTGCGTTCAACACCGCATCCTCGGTGGTCTGCCGCAGACCATCCGGACCATTGGCCAGGATGTACGCCAGCGCCCGCACGAACATGCCAAAGTTGCCGTAGAACGCACGCACACGCCCGATACTCTGCGGGCGGTCGTAGTCCAGCGCCAGCATTCCGTCAGGTCTGGTCACCACAACCGGGGTCGGCAGGAATGGTTCGAGGATCTTTTTACACGCAACCGGGCCGGAACCTGGGCCACCGCCTCCATGCGGAGTGGAGAAAGTCTTGTGCAGGTTCAGGTGCATCACATCCACGCCGAAGTCGCCGGGCCGAGTCTTGCCGACCAGCGCGTTCATGTTCGCGCCGTCCATGTAGAGCAGCGCGCCCTTTGCGTGTAGGATGTCGGCGATCTTATGGATCTCGCTCTCGAAGACGCCGATCGTAGAAGGATTGGTGAGCATGAGCGCTGCGGTGTCTTCATCCACCATGCGCTCCAGCTCCGCGATATCGACCATGCCCTGCGCGTTCGACTTCAGGTTCGCCACCTGGTAGCCGCACACCGCTGCTGTCGCCGGATTCGTGCCGTGCGCCGAGTCAGGGATGAGAACCTTTTTGCGCGGATTGCCTTTCGCTTCGTGGTACGCGCGCACTAGTAGGATTCCCGTGAACTCGCCATGCGCTCCGGCAGCCGGCTGCAGCGTGATGGTGTCCATGCCGGTGATTTCGATCAGGCAATCGCTCAGCAGCTTCATGATGCCGAGCGCACCCTGCGAAAGCGACTCGGGCTGATAGGGGTGCGCCTCCGCGATCCCCTCGAGCCGCGACACCAGCTCGTTTACACGCGGGTTGTACTTCATCGTGCAGCTTCCCAGCGGATACATGCCGAGATCGATCGCATAGTTCCACGTCGAAAGCCGCGTGAAGTGTCGCACAATCTCAATCTCGCTCAGCTCCGGCATCACACCCAAGTCGGCGCGCACAGCATCTCCCAGCAGAGCAGCGGCATCGACAGCAGGCACATCCAACTCAGCCAGCCGATACGCCTTCTTCCCCTGCGAAGACTTCTCAAACATCAGGGCTTCATTCTGGCTAACGTGCGTCGTTA
>DASTSJ010000273.1:0-6555 GCA_035760765.1 Edaphobacter sp.
CCAGCTGGCGAATGTTGCCGGGCCAGTGATAGTTCTGCATCAACCGCATTGCGCTCTTCGACAACAACTCCGGGGTATGCCGGAAGACGCGCGAGTAATGCTCGATGAAGTAGTCGATCAGGATCGGGAGATCTGCAATCCTCTGGCGAAGCGGTGGCAGATTGATCGTCACGGCATTGATGCGGAAGAGGAAGTCCAGGCGAAAGGTGCCATTTTCTACCTGCGTACGCAGATCGCCGTTGGCCGCCGAGACCAGGCGAGTCGCAATCGAACGGGAGTCGTGCCCGCCTACTCGGACGAAGGTGCCGTCCTGCAGAACCTGGAGAAGCTTGGACTGAACGTTCAGGTCGAGGCTGCCGACCTCGTCCAGAAAGAGCGTGCCATTGTGCGCCTGTTCGACGCGGCCCAGCTTGGTCGTGGTGGCTCCGGTAAAGGCCCCCTTCTCATACCCAAACAGTTCCGTCTCCAGCAGCGAGTGAGGGATAGCCGGGCAGCTGACTTTGACCAGGTTCCCCCTGGATCGAAGTGACAGAGCATGAAGCAGTTGCGCGCAGATTTCTTTCCCTGTCCCGCTTTCGCCCTGAATCAGCACAGGAACATCTGTCTCAGCAACACGCTCGATTTTGTTCCGCACCGCCTGCATTGCGGAGGTCTTACCAAAGACGATATCCATCGGTGGCAGACTGAAGGACACAGCGGATTCCGTATGATGAACCAAGTCAATTTCCCGTCGTATGGGTTAGAGCAAAGAGTGCAATGCTTTTCACTATGCAAGTTTTGAACCACTCTTTCTTAGATGCGAAAGAATTTCGTCCTTGCAGGGTGTGGAAATCGTATTCTCCGGAATTCGCCTCATCTCTTGCGGCAACGTTTCTCCCGTTTCCCGGCATCTTTCGATGGTTATAGGCATTTTGAAGCTGGCCCCCTCTCCCGGAAGCGGAGCAGGAAGTTTTTTCAGGTAGGCGGGATGAATCGTCCATAGTGCCGGGTTGCTTTTGCCTGAGAGTGGTAAACATTTTTCACACTTGTCGGCAAAATTATTAACAATTTTTCTGTCGCACAGATTACAAACCGCCTTAGAATCTCTACATAACTCGGCGGAAGTCTCCCCACTTCCCGGGTAGTTGACTCACAGCACGGCCTGGGAAACAGGATGGATGTTTGCACGACCAGCCAGGCTCGCCAAGATTCGAGCGCAAGAACTTGAATTGGCATCAAAGGGGTGTTGGTATGTCGGCTTCTGCTTCTTACAGTATGTCTGCTTTGAAATCAGTGGGTAAATCCCGTCCTCAGGTCGTTGTTTTTGAACCGGATCTCGCGGTGCTGGACTACTTGCGCCTGACGCTTGGCGACCGGTACGCGCTCCACCTGTTCTCTGAAGAAAAGTCTCTGCTGGCACGCCTGGATCAGAAGGATGAGCCGGATATGCTCCTGCTCGCGCTGCACCCTGGCCGGAATTCGTTCCCTTTGGTGACGCAGGTTCGCGCCTCGTACCCCAATCTGCCGATCATCGTTCTCTCCTGCACGGCTGAAGTCCGCGATCTGGAGATGGTGATCCGGTCCGGTGTACGTGCAATCGTCATGAAGCCCTTTGTCGGCACCGACGTGGAAGAGACGATCGAAGAGCATCTTGTCTCTCCCGACCGGAAGGGCGCTTCCAACGACGCCCCGCGAGAGATTCCTCTCAACGAGACGCACTCTTTCGTCCGCGCGAGCAAGAGGATGCGTGATCTGGAGTCTCAGGCTGCGCTGGTCGCGCGGGCCGACATCCCGATTCTGATCCTTGGTGAGAGTGGTACCGGAAAAGAGATTCTTGCCCTCTATACCCACAAGATGTCGACGCGCAGCCAGAGCACCTTCCTCAAGGTCAACTGCGCCGCTGTCCCGGCGGATCTTCTGGAGAGTGAACTCTTTGGTTATGAGCAGGGCGCCTTTACGGGAGCCGTAAAGACAAAGCCAGGCAAGTTTGAAGTGTGCTCCGGAGGAACCATCTTCCTGGATGAGATCGGCGAAATGCCGGCTCTGCTGCAGGCCAAGCTCCTGCAGGTCCTTCAGGACGGAACCTTCTCCCGTCTCGGAAGCCGTTCCCCCATGAAGGTGGATGTGCGCGTCATCGCGGCGACCAATATCAATATGAAGGAGGCGATGGCCAACAAGACCTTCCGCGAAGATCTTTACTATCGCCTGAACGGATTTACGCTGAATATTCCTCCCTTGCGTGAGCGACAGGATGAGATTCCCGTTCTGTCGGAGTACTTCATGCGCAAAGGCGCGCGGCGATATGGCCGCGAACCCCTGCCTTTCTCCAATAAGCTGATGGAGGCTCTCACCGCTCATAACTGGCCCGGCAACCTCAGGGAACTCGAAAACGTGGTAAACCGGTATCTTGTTCTGGGTGATGAACGGGCCATCCTTGACGAACTCGTCCCCGCCAAGATCCCGACCGTTTCGGGCGGGAACCTTGAGCCTGCCACCGGCGCAGGACTCAAGGCGATGGTAAAGAATCTCAAAGGTGGCGCCGAGGCGGCTGCAATTGCACAGGTGTTGGAGGGAACTGGATGGAACCGCAAGGCGGCGGCAAACGATCTTCAGATCAGCTACAAGGCTCTGCTGTACAAGATCAAACAGTACGATCTATCTCCGCAAGATCGCGCGTAGCTGCCAAGATTGCGGCGGTGGCGTCGGCCAACTCCGAGGGAGTTTACCGTGTCGTCGTTCGTTTTGAAGACCATACGGTTCGCGGGACCATCCCCATCAGCGAGCTTGGGTCGATCGAAGATCTTCTGCATGATGAAAATCGCTCTCCGCTGGAGACGATCAAGCTGACCCTGGAGACCGGTGAGGAGGAAGAGATTCCTACTATCGACGCCAAGGCCGTCTTCTTCGTCAAGACCTTTGCCGGCGATGATCGCCACCAGGCTCTTCACTTCCACGAAAATGCTCCCATCGTGCCCGGTCTGTGGGTCCGGGTGTACTTCTACGACGGGGAGATGGTCGAGGGTATGATCAGCAATACCCGGGATTTCGTCCTGGAAAAAGGTTTTTTCCTGATTCCAACCGATCCGAACGGAAATAATCGGCTTGCGTACGTCAATAAGAGTGGATTGAAGGACTTTCACGTCCTCGGCATGCGCAACATGCCGAAGAACCTGCACAAGCTCTGAGGAGGAGGCTTAATCGATGGGCGGCACCTAAACCGTCGCCATCGATGCCTTTGCCCATTCGATGGTGTGTTCAAGGCCGTAGGCCAGATCGGCGACCACCTTGTATCCGAATGCACTCTGCGCGCGCTGAATGTCTGCCAGCGAGTGCTTGATGTCGCCTTCCCGTTCAGGAGCGTGGTTTACCCCGCCGGTGTAGCCGGTGATCCGTTTGATCTCTGCAAAGGCGTCCAGCAGCGTCGTTCGCTGTCCGGTGGCTACGTTGAAGACGCGTCCGGCAACCTTACTGGCTGGAGCTTTGGCCGCCAGCAAATTCGCAGAGACTACATTGTCGATGTAGGTAAAGTCTCTGCTGGTAAGTCCGTCGCCATAGATGGTCGGCGTCTGACCTGCGAGCATCAGCGAGATAAACCGTGCAAGAACGCCAGAGTACTGTGACGATGGATCCTGACGCGGTCCGAAGATGTTGAAGTAGCGCAGCGAGACGGTCTCAAGGCCGTAGACTCTGTAGTAGCTGGCAAGATACTGTTCCCCGGCCAGTTTCTGGACCGCGTAGGGAGACAGAGGAGCAGGCAGCATGTCTTCTGTCTTTGGAAGCTCCGGCGAGTCCCCGTATGCAGCCGAGGATGCAGCATAGAGAACGCGGCGTACGCCTGCCTTGCGGGCAGCTTCAAGGACATACAGCGTTCCCGTCAGGTTTGGCTCATTTGTCCCCAACGGATCATCCACCGACTTGAAGACCGATGGAATTGCCGCCTCGTGGAACACATAATCAACGCCCTTGCAGGCACCCTGCAGGGCATCCTGGTCGAGCACATCTGCCTTGCGGAAGTCGATCCGTGAACGAATCTCGTCGATGTTCTCCAGTGAACCGGTGGAGAGGTTATCGATCCCGCGCACCTGCGCTCCTTCCTCAAGAAGTGCGCGAGCGATGCTGGATCCGATAAAACCTGCAATTCCGGTGATGAGAACAGTAGACATGGCCCCTCCCAGGGAGAACCTTCTGTAGCTATAAGAGTACCGTAGCAAGATGGTTAGACGCGGTTTATCCGCTCCCTCGAAAGTGTCATTGGGATTAAATTTGTTTCGTCAGGCAAGTTGATCGCAGGCCAAAACAGAGACCGCGGAGCTGTGTGCTGCTCCGCGGTCCGTTCTGCCGAAACAGGGTTTACGCGCCTACCGGCTCACTCACCTTCACGTTTACAGGAGTCAGCCAGTTGTAGCGATCAGGCTTCAACCCGTTGACGATTCCGAAGAACTCCTCGTGGAGCGCGCTGGTGATGGGCCCCATTGTGCCATCGCCCACCAGGATGCGGTCGACCGAGCGCAGGTGCGTGACCTCGGCTGCGGTGCCGGTAAAGAAGGCCTCATCCGCGATGTAGAGCATCTCACGCGGAAGCGCCTGTTCGACTACCTCAATACCGAGCTGCCGTGCCAGTGTGATCACCGAGCTACGGGTAATTCCGCTCAGGACCGAGTTCGCAAGAGGCGTGGTGTAGATGACTCCGTTCCGCACGAGGAACAGATTCTCGCCCGAGCCTTCCGACAGATAGCCATTCACGTCGAGCGCAATTCCCTCGGAGTAACCGTTGACCTCGGCTTCCATGCGAATCAGCTGCGAGTTCATGTAGTTTGCGCCCGCTTTTGCCAGCGAGGGCATGGTGTTGGGAGCGAGACGCGACCAGCTCGATACGCAGACGTCGGCGCCTTCGTTGCCCGGAACATATTTGCCCCACGGGAAGTTGGCGATGTAGACGTCGATCGGAGACTTGAGCGGATTTACACCGATCTCGCCGTACCCGCGAAAAGCAATCGGGCGAATGTAGCAGGGCGCGATTCCGTTGGCCTCGATAACGTCCACCACTGCAGCCGAAAGCTGCTCGACAGTGTACGGCAGGGGCATGCGGTAGATCTTGGCGGAATCGGCCAGGCGCTGCATATGTTCCTGCAGGCGAAAGACCCCGGCTCCCGAAGGCTGGGTATAGCAGCGAATCCCCTCAAAGACGGACGATCCATAGTGCACGACGTGGCTCATGACGTGAATCTGGGCCTTGTCCCAGGGGATGAGTTTGCCGTTGTGCCAGATGTTCGCAGTCGGTTGAATGGGCATATGAGCTCCTATAGTGGAACTCTCATTATAGTCAGCGCGAGGCTTGCGAGACTAGCTGGATGCGATCAGCAGCGGCTTTGTGACGAAGCCGTGTGAAAATGAGGCGTGCTCTATCAGCCGCACTCGCCGGTGACTCTCTATGACCTGCAACACTCGGTCTATGTGCGCTTCTCGGTCCTTGCGCTCAGCTCCATCTTCTTTCTGGTCGATCCCTTTGCTGCTCTTCCCACCTTCCTTGCTGTGACGGCTGGATCGGATGACAAGCGAAGGAGAAGAATAGCCCGCAAGGCCTCGCTGACTGCGCTGATCTTTCTCAGTGCGTTTGCGGTCGCGGGGCAGTACATCTTCAAGATGTTCGGAATTACGCTTCCGGCCTTTGAGATCGCCGGCGGAATCATCCTTCTGCTGATCGGGCTCGACATGCTCGAAGCACGCCGCTCTCCCACGCAGGAGACCAGCGGTGATGCCGAGGAGGCCGCCAGCAAAGAAGACGCCGGCATCGTGCCGTTGGGCATTCCCATGCTGGCCGGCCCCGGCGCGATCGCAAGCGTGATGGTGCTCGTAGGACAGGCGCAGAACCACTGGCAGATGATCGCGATCCTTGCCTCGATCTTTATCACGGCAGTGATCTGCTATCTCGTGCTCGGAAACTCCGACAAGGTCGGACAAGCACTCGGCGAGACCGGGATTCGCGTGCTGGTTCGCATTATGGGGCTATTGCTCGTAGCCCTGGCAGTACAGTATTTTGTCAACGGACTGGCTGATCTGGGCGTCGTAGCGAAGCCATCCTAGAGCAACCCCAGGTCTTACCTCCCGCATCCATGCGGGTCTGTATTTCGAGAAGGAGTCGGGTTCATGGGTCTGGTAGGCGTAGGAAAGAAGATTGCGCTTTTTGCAGTGCTCCTAAGTGGAGCGACGAACGCCGCATGGGCCCGCTTCCAGGTGCCACCGCCCTGCAAGAATGCCTTCAGTGTTCAACAGGAGCAGGTCGAGGGAGCGAAGTACGCTGGCGAGATCTTCAAGCAGATGCCGGTCCTTCCCGATAGTTCTCCCGTCTCGCAATACATTCAGCAGCTCGGCAAAAAGCTGGTCGCCGTAACTCCGGGCTATCGCTGGCCGTTCAACTTCCACGTCGTCGCCAGCGACGAGATCAACGCGTTTGCGCTTCCCGGGGGCGCCATGTTCGTTAACTTGGGCGCGATCCGCGCCGCCGAAACGGAATCGCAACTGGCCGGCGTAATGGCGCACGAACTCTCACACGTGGTGATGCGTCACTCCACCTGC
>DASTSJ010000274.1:0-3540 GCA_035760765.1 Edaphobacter sp.
GAGGGACAATCCCAAGTTCCCGGAGACGCTTGAGCGCAAGCGGGTGCGCTGCTTGGAAGAGGAGCCGGACAAGTACGATCACGTTTGGGAAGGCGGCTACTTGACGATTGCCGAGGGCGCTTACTTCGCCAAACAGCTTGCGAGTGCCAAGTCTGACGGTCGTATTGGGAAGGTTTCAGCCGATCCGCTTCTGCCGGTGAGGGCATACGTGGACATCGGCGGCACAGGTGCGAGGTCTGACGCCTTCGCAATGTGGATTGCGCAGTTCGTAGGCCGCGAGGTTCGCGTGCTGAACTACTACGAAGCGGTCGGGCAGGAGCTTGCAGCCCACGTCCAATGGTTGCGAGACAACGGATACGAGAAGGCGCAGGTCATTCTGCCGCATGATGGCGCGAGTAACGACAAGGTCTTTGCGGTGAGTTATGAAAGCGCCCTACGGTCGGCAGGATTCTCTGTGCGGGTCATCCCGAATATGGGGGCTGGCGCGGCTTCAAAGAGAATTGAGGCCGTCCGCCGCGTCATGCCTAGTGTATGGTTCGATGAAGCAAGGACAGAGGCCGGTCGCGAGGCGCTGGGCTGGTATCACCCAAAGAAAGACGACAAGCGTCAGATTGATTTGGGGCCAGACCACGACTGGTCCAGCCACGGTGCCGACGCCTTCGGCCTGATGGCGGTTGACTACGAGCAAAACAAGCCGCAGACCTACACGGAACTGCGCTATCCGAAGCTGGGAGTTGCATAAGTGGCATAGATGACCGACCAAGACCTGCTTGCCATCATCGAGATGGAATCGAGGCAGGCCATCGGCACCAGCGACATCACGGCCCAGCAGCGCGCCAAGATGCTTGCCTACTACATGGGCGAGGCGAAGTTCGAGTTGGCTCCTCCGGAGATCGAGGGTCGGTCGCAGGTGGTGTCGAAGGACATGGCCGACACCGTTGAATGGATGATGCCGTCGCTCATGCACCTGTTTGCCGGGTCGGACGATGTGGTCACCTTCCAACCTGAGATTGAGGGCGACGAGCAGAAGGTAAAGGACGCAACTGACTACGTTTCGTACCTGTTCTGGCGGCGGAACCCGGGCTTCCGGGTGCTCCACGATGCGATCAAAAATGCGCTTCTCCAGCGTCAGGCGTTGGTGAAGGTCTACTGCGACGAAGCGTGGGACGAGCGGATTGAGCGATACGACGGGATTTCTGGGTTTGATCTGGAAATCCTCTCGGAAGACCCGTCGATTGAAATCGTGGAGGCGAATCCTGCCGGCGAACAGATGATGCCGCAGGATGGTGGTTACGCTGTTGACCAGTCCTACAACGTCGTTGCCAAGCGAAAGGAGAAGAAGCGCCACAAGCGAGTCATCGGCGTGCCGCCCGAGGAAATGAGGTTCAACAAGGCGGCTCGCACGATCGAGGAAGCCCGATTCATTCAGCAGAGGAGCATGAAAAGCCTCTCTGACCTGATTTCGATGGGGTACGACCGGGCGACCGTGCTTCGAGTGCCTACTGAGAACTCGGACAGGCAATACACGTTCGAGATGGCGGAACGAGGCTACTACGACAACAGCGTTACCGACTACGCGACGGCTCGGATGGATGAGTCCATGCGCGAGGTCGAGCTATGTGAGACCTATATCAAGGTTGACTGGGACGACGATGGCGTGGCCGAGTA
Organism: Edaphobacter sp.; assembly: GCA_035760765.1. Lineage (GTDB taxonomy): Bacteria > Acidobacteriota > Terriglobia > Terriglobales > Acidobacteriaceae > Edaphobacter. The sequence continues at coordinate 1,669 of DASTSJ010000274.1, forward strand.
TCGCCGAGTTGTCCACGCCGGCCGGATCGTCTTTGAAAACGACATCACTGACGATCATCCATTCGCGTTGTTCACGCCGATCCTGATGCCCTACAAGGCGGTCGGCCTTGGCATGTGGGACCTGTGCGAGGACTTGCAGCGGATTCGCACCGCGCTGACTCGGCAGATGCTGGACAACGCTTACTTCGCCAACAATCCGCGGCAGCGCGTGGTTGAAAATCAGGTCAACATGGACGACCTGCTGAACCCGCGCCCGGGCGGCATCGTCCGCGTGAGCTCTGTTGGGATGGTCGAAGTCGATACGATCCCGTTCATCGGCGGTCAGGCGTTGACGATGCTTGACCACTTCGGTCAGGTCCGTGACCAGCGGACAGGCGTCGTCAGCGGAGGCACCAGCCTCAACCCGGAAGCGTTGCAAAAGACGGATATCGGCTCCGAAGGCGCGCAACAGATGATGGACGCAGCCGCGATGCGTATCGAGTTGATCGCTCGCGTGTTTGCTGAGACAGGCCTGTCCCGTGTTTGGCAGTTGCTGCTCAAGCTGGCAGTGCAATACGCCGACCGGGACGAGCAGGTGAAGGTCAACGGCCGCTGGCTGCGGGTCAACCCTCGGGAATGGGCTGACCGCTACGAAACAGCGGTCAATGTCGGGACCGGCACGACAAACAAGCGTCAGAAGCTGCAGAACGCAATGACGCTGTTGCAGGTTCAGCGCGAAGCCGCCCCTGAGGGCCTTGCGACGCCTGAGAACGTGTTTGAGGCGCTGTCGCTCATGGTTGAGGCCATGGGCTATCGCGATGCAAACAGGTTCTTCACGAGCCCGCAGAACGCGGCACCGAAGCAGGAAGGACCTCCGATTGAACTTCAGTTGGAGCAGATGAAGCAGCAGGGCGCTCAGCAGTTGGCTCAGGTCAAGGCGCAGGCGGACATCGAAGTGGAGCGCATGAAGCAGCAGTATCAGGCCGAGGACGCTCAGCTTCAGAAGCAGCTTGAGGCTGAGAGGGATCGGCAGAAGCTGGAAGCCGACATGGCGCTGGCCCAGTTCAAGGCGGAGAAAGACGCCGAATTGCAGGCATACAAGGCCGAACTGCAGCGGGATCAGGCAATCGAGGTGGCGCGGATCAATGCGGAAGCCAAGATTCTATCGGCCAAGACCATGGGTGCGAAGGATGCAAGTACGGCCGATGAAGACGCGAATGAGCAGGAAGAAGGCATGACCTATGGCGACTGACTTGGACGAGGAAATTCGTCGCGCCGAGCAGGCTGCGATGATCCTGAACCACCCGATTTACGTCGAAGCATTTGAGAAACTTGAAAAAGAGGTTCTAGACGCATGGATATCGAGCCCGTCAAGAGACGCGGAAGGCCGCGAAAGTCTGTGGTTGAGCCTGAAACTGCTCCGGCAGACACGGGCTCACATGGAAAGCCTAGTGACGACCGGGAGAATGGCGGACGTTCAACTGTCCCGACGTGGAGCGAGGTGATTGACATCGTTCAGCGCCTTGCTGACGAACGAAAGCCCCACTTGCCGTGCAAGATCGAGCATCCCGAGCCCTTGCAAGAGGTGTTCTATGGGCTTGGATATGGCGCGCAAGTATGCGTTGGAGAAGAATTTCGAGTCCTGTTCAGTGACGGGACATGGGTTTCGCCCTAACGGGCATATGTGAGTGAGTACGATGAATCAGAGTCAACCGGAAACGGAACTCGAAACCGGCGATGCGGCTGCGTTGGAGTTCCTGAGCAAGCGAGACGAGGAGCGCGAGGCGGCCTAGAAGGAAGCTGGACATTACCGAGAACGGTGTGCAGGCGCAGAACGTGAACACCTGGATCTACGGCGGCCCTGCCCAATTTACGCTGACCACCGGCAAGGAC
>DASTSJ010000275.1:0-2001 GCA_035760765.1 Edaphobacter sp.
CAGGACCACCTGCAGGAGTGGAGAGGACAGTATCCCCACCTGGCGTCGGTGGACATGAGATATGACCGTCAGGTGGTTCTGGAGATGCAGCCCGGTACGACGGCTTCCGTGGTAAATGATCAACAGGCTGCGCCTGACACCGGTAAATCTGACGCGACTCCGGCGCCGGAAGCAGTGCATTCAAAGTCGGCTGCACACTCTGCAAAGAAACCTGCGAGCAAGGTGAAGAAGCCGGCGACGAGGAAGGGTAAGTCCTCGGGACGAGGAGCGGTGGAGCAGAGGCCGGTGACGACCGTTTCGACCGCGAAGGCTGAAGGGGAATCGTTCTGGGTTCGTCCGGCAGCGGGAAGAGAATTGGCAGCGGGATCGGGCGTGCCGGTGAAGTATGATCCCCAGGTGGTTCATCCATGAAGAACCAAAAGATTGAAAATCTGATTACGGTGCTCGACGCGGGCAGCTCGAAGAGCTGCGTGCTGGTGGCCGAGCTGCACGACGGTGTTCTGCGCTATCGCGGACACGGCGTAGAGCCGTCGAAGGGCATGCGCAAGGGCCTGATTGCTGAGCTTGGCCCTGCGGCCGAGGCGATTAACCGGGCTGCACTGACCGCCGAGCGCTCGTCCAAGGCGGCGATTGAGACCGCCGTCGTTGGAGTGGGCGGAACGCACGTGCGGGGGATGAACTCGCGGGGCGGGATCAGCCTGGGAAGCCGCATGCGCGAGATTACGCGCGAGGAGGTCAGGGCTGCGGTGGACCGCGCGCGCAGCGTGGCGCTGCCAGCAGACCGCGAGGTGCTGCACCTTCTGCCGCAGGAGTTCATCCTGGACGACCAGCCTGGGATTCACGATCCCATCGGGATGGTCGGCAATAAGCTCGAAGTCAATCTGCATCTCTCCACCTGCTCGGGCGGTGTGGCTCAGAGCGTGATTACGTGCGCGAATCGCGCCGGGCTGGAAGTGCTGGATACTGTGTACGAGGGAATTGCCTCGGCTGAAGCGGTGTTGTCTGCTGATGAGCGCGAGCTCGGCGTTTGCATTGCGGACATCGGCTCCAGCACGACGGAGATGTCGGTGTTCTTCGAAGGGGCCGTGGCTCACACGGCGGTGTTGCCTATCGGGGGCGACCACTTCACGAACGATCTTGCGGTGGGCCTGCACGTGACGGTGGAAGAGGCCGAGTACCTGAAGAAGACCTACGGGCACTGCGTTGTGACCGCTGTTCCCCAGTCGAGCGAGATTGAGGTCGGTGGTGATCTTGCGATCTCCGGTGGCCAACCTGCGAGGCTGGTGCGGCAGAGATTTCTGGCGGAGATTCTGGAGCCGCGGGCGCGCGAGCTATTTACGATGATGCGCGATAATCTGCGCCAGGGCGGGGTGCTGGAGGCCCTGGGAGCCGGATGCGTCGTGACCGGAGGAGGTGCTCTGATGGCTGGCCTGCTCGATACCGCTGAGAGCCTGCTGCGTGTCCCGGCGCGGATCGGCTATCCGGTTCCGCTGTCGAAGATGCCGGATGAGTTGGTGCGACCGGAGTACGCCACGATGATCGGCATGCTGCTGTATACGCACCGCACACAGGTGCGACGAGCGAGCGAAGAGCAGGGCCTGCGATCGAAGCTTAAGTCGATCTTTGCCGGAAGCTTTTAGATTCGCTGAGGGAGTTGCAGGATCGCGGGGCGCATTCTTCGGATGCGCCCCTTTCCTTCGTTTAGCATGTTGCTTGTTTTCCGAGGGACATTGCGATGGTGCTGAATTCGTTGAAGGGTTCGCTTGCGCGTTGCGGACGGCTTGTCTGCGTTGGGGTGGTCGTTGTGGGTTGCGTCGGCACAACAGTGGCTGCTCCGGTGCGGCTTAAGGTTGAGCAGAGAGTCAATCCGCTGGGCATCGACGTGAAGCGTCCGGTGCTGTCGTGGCAGAGCGATTCGACGGAGCGCAACTGGAAGCAGACGGCCTATGAGATTCGCGTTTCGAGCACAACTGCGGAGCTGGTGCGCGGACGACCCGATGT